>CANHGF010000051.1 GCA_947460065.1 Comamonadaceae bacterium | reverse complement strand
GTTCATATCCAGCAGATCCGAACGACCGATGAGTTCGTCGAATTTGCGAATCCCGAGCTGGGCCATGATCTGACGGGCTTCTTCGGCGACAAAGAAGAAGTAATTGACCACATGCTCGGGCTTGCCGGCAAATTTTTTGCGCAGCAGCGGATCCTGGGTGGCCACACCGACCGGGCAGGTGTTGAGGTGGCACTTGCGCATCATGATGCAGCCTTCGACCACCAGGGGTGCGGTGGCAAAGCCGAACTCATCGGCACCCAGCAAACCGCTGATGACCACGTCACGACCGGTCTTCATCTGACCGTCGGTCTGCACCCGGATGCGGCCGCGCAGGCGGTTGAGCACCAGGGTCTGCTGGGTTTCAGCCAGGCCGATCTCCCAGGGCGAGCCAGCATGCTTGATGGACGACCAGGGCGAAGCGCCCGTGCCGCCATCGTGCCCGGCAATCACCACATGGTCGGCCTTGGCCTTGGCCACGCCGGCTGCAATCGTGCCGACGCCGATCTCCGAGACCAGCTTGACGCTGATGCTGGCGGTGGGGGTGACATTCTTGAGGTCGTGGATCAGCTGGGCCAGATCCTCGATGGAGTAAATGTCGTGGTGCGGCGGCGGCGAGATCAGGCCCACACCGGGCACCGAGTAACGCAGCGCCCCGATGTATTCGGAGACCTTGCCGCCGGGCAGCTGGCCGCCCTCGCCGGGCTTAGCGCCCTGCGCCATCTTGATCTGGATCTGGTCGGCCGAAACCAGGTACTCAGTGGTCACGCCAAAGCGGCCCGAGGCCACCTGCTTGATGCGCGAGCGCAGGCTGTCGCCATCTTGCAAGGGCAGATCAACCTCGACGCGGTCGGCACCGATCACGCTCTTGAGACTCTCGCCCTTTTTAATGGGAATGCCCTTGAGCTCGTTGCGGTAGCGGGCCGGGTCCTCGCCGCCCTCGCCGGTGTTGCTCTTGCCGCCAATGCGGTTCATCGCCACAGCCAAGGTGGCATGGGCCTCGGTGGAGATGGATCCCAGCGACATCGCGCCAGTGGCGAAACGCTTGACGATCTCGCTGGCCGGCTCGACCTCCTCGATCGCAATGGCCTTGGCCGGGTCAAAGCGGAACTCGAACAGCCCGCGCAAGGTCAGGTGGCGCTTGCTCTGGTCATTGATGATCTGAGCGTATTCCTTGTAGGTGCTGAAGTTGCCAGCGCGGGTGCTGTGCTGCAGCTTGGCGATCGCGTCGGGCGTCCACATATGCTCTTCGCCGCGGGTACGCCAGGCGTATTCGCCGCCGGCGTCAAGCATGGTCGCCAGCACCGGGTCATCACTGAAGGCGGCGGCGTGCATGCGCAGCGCTTCTTCGGCGATCTCAAACACGCCGATACCACCGACCCGGCTGGCCGTTCCGCTGAAGTATTTTTCAATGGCCGCGTCATTGATGCCGATGGCTTCGAACAGCTGCGCGCCGCAGTAGCTCATATAGGTGCTCACGCCCATCTTGGACATGATCTTGGACAAGCCTTTGCCTATGGCCTTGACATAGTTGTAGATCACCTTCTCGGCCGACAAATCACCCGACAGGTCTTTGTGCATAGCCGCCAGGGTTTCCATGGCCAAGTAGGGATGCACCGCCTCGGCGCCATAGCCGGCCAGAACCGCGAAATGATGCACCTCGCGGGCGCTGGCAGTCTCCACCACCAGACCGGCAGTGGTGCGCAGACCGGCACGCACCAGGTGCTGATGGATGCACGACAGGGCCAAAAGGGCGGGCACTGCCACCTTTTCAGCGCTCACACCCCGGTCGCTGATGATCAGGATGTTGTGGCCGCCGCGAATGGCATCGACCGCTTCGGCGCACAGCGAGGCGAGCTTGGCCTCGACTCCCTCGCGGCCCCAGAAGACCGGGTAGGTGATGTCTAAAGTGGCACTCTTGAACTTACCCTGGGTAGCTTTTTCAATGTCGCGCAGCTTGGCCATATCGGCAAAATCGAGCACGGGCTGGCTCACCTCCAGGCGCATCGGCGGATTGACCTGGTTGATATCGAGCAGGTTGGGCTTCGGTCCGATGAAGGACACCAACGACATGACGATAGCCTCACGAATCGGATCGATCGGCGGGTTGGTGACCTGGGCAAACAACTGCTTGAAGTAGTTGTACAGCGGCTTGTTGCGATCCGACAGAACGGCCAGTGGGCTGTCGTTGCCCATCGAGCCAATCGCCTCCTCGCCGTTGAGGGCCATGGGGCTGAGCAAAAATTTGATGTCTTCCTGCGTGAAGCCAAAGGCCTGCTGCTGATCAAGCAGCGCGGCGCTGATGCGTCCGGTGCCGGCAACGGTGGCTCGCTCGGCAGGCAGATCGCTACCGTCTTCGCCGGCCACCGGCTGGTCGACATCGTCCAGGCGGATGCGCAGGTTGTCGATCCACTGCTTGTAGGGCTTGGTATTGGCCAGGCCGGCCTTGAGCTCCTCGTCGTCGATCATGCGGCCCTGCTCCAGATCGATCAGGAACATCTTGCCCGGCTGCAAGCGCCATTTGCGCACGATCTTGCTCTCGGGCACTGGCAGCACGCCCGATTCAGATCCCATGATCACCATGTCGTCGTCGGTGATGCAGTAGCGCGAGGGGCGCAAGCCGTTGCGGTCCAATGTGGCGCCGATTTGACGCCCGTCTGTGAAGACGATAGAGGCCGGGCCGTCCCAGGGCTCAAGCATGGCGGCGTGGTATTCGTAAAAGGCACGGCGGCGCGCGTCCATGGTGCTGTGCTGCTCCCACGGCTCGGGGATCATCATCATCACCGCCTGGCTGATCGGGTAGCCCGCCATGGTCAACAGCTCCAGGCAGTTGTCAAAGGTGGCGGTATCGGACTGGCCGGCAAAGCTGATGGGATACAGCTTGGGCAGGTCAGCCCCCAGGACTGGCGAGGACATCACGCCCTCACGGGCCTTCATCCAGTTGTAGTTGCCCTTGACGGTGTTGATCTCGCCGTTGTGAGCCACATAGCGGTAGGGGTGGGCCAACGGCCACTCCGGGAAGGTGTTGGTGGAAAAGCGTTGGTGCACCAGACCCAGTGCTGAGACACAACGCGCGTCCTGCAGGTCCAGGTAATAGGTGCCCACCTGATCGGCCAGCAGCAGGCCCTTGTAGACCACGGTGCGGCTGGACATGCTGGGGATGTAGTACTCGTTGCTGTGCTTGAGACCCAGCGCCTGGATGGCGGCGCTGGCGGTCTTGCGGATCACATAAAGCTTGCGCTCGAGCGCATCCTGCACGATCACATCGGCACCGCGGCCGATGAAGATCTGGCGCATGATGGGCTCTTTCTCGCGCACCGTCGGCGACATCGGCATGTCGCGGTTGACCGGCACATCACGCCAGCCCAGCAGCACCTGGCCTTCGGCCTTGACAGCGCGCTCGAGCTCCTGTTCACAGGCCATGCGAGAAGCATGCTCCTTGGGCAAAAACACCATGCCAACGCCGTATTCACCGAAGGGCGGCAGCTGCACCCCCAGCTTGGCCATTTCCTCACGGTACAACAGGTCCGGCATCTGAATCAGAATGCCTGCGCCGTCGCCCATCAACTTGTCGGCGCCCACCGCACCCCGGTGGTCCAGGTTCTCCAAGATCTTGAGCGCCTGCTCGACGATGGCGTGGCTCTTCTGCCCTTTAATATGGGCCACAAAGCCGACGCCACAGGCATCGTGCTCTTGATCAGGTGAATACAGACCTTGCTGTCGCGCAAGTTCCAGTTCGTAGGCGCTAGTCATGGCAAACCCTTATGGTCAAAAATCCGAGCCGCGAAGCATAAGCCTTCGCAACAACAATGCCAACAAAAATAATTGGGGTCAGATACCAATTAATTGATGAAATTTGAAATATCAAATTAATTGGGGACAGATACTTCTGGCAATTGAGCTCCCCCGCTCTGATGCCATCCAGACAAGCAAGGGCTCAGCCCTGGCGACGCGTTCCAAAAGGCCGCCCAGCCTTGCCAGGGCGCATGCGCCGGTCGGTGGTCTGCTCGAGCGACTGCAAAAACGAGGCCGATCCCAAAGCCCAACCGGTGAGGACCGAGCGGGTCAGATCGGTCTGTTGCTGGGACGAGACCCCAGACTGCACCAGTTGTGCATAAGCAGCCTCACGGGCAAATGGGGTGTTGCCCAGGCCCCAAAAAAGTGCATGAGGACTCACCAATTTATCGCTGCGCCGTCCAATCAGGTGCCCGTAACTAGACCAATGATGCTGCGCAGCTTCAGCGACCATGCCGGCGCGCACGGGATTGAGTTCGATATAGGCCATGCAACTGAGCATGTAGCTTTCGGTCTCGATGAGGCTGGAGCGGTAGCGCCCCTCCCAGAGGGTGCCGCTGCGACCATGGCGGATATTGAAATACCGAACATAACTGCGCCCCACCGCCTGCATCAATTGAGGCAGGCCGTCATCGGTCTCGGGGGTCAGCAGCAGATGAAAGTGGTTATCCATGAACACATAGCTATGGACAGCAACTTTCAGCCGTTGGGTGTGCTCAAGCAGCAGGTCCCACAGGCGTTGTCGGTCCGCATCATCCCGAAAAATGGTCTGGCGATCATTGCCCCGCTGAATCACATGGTGGGGATAGCCGGGTACAGTCAAACGAGCTTGGCGGGCCATGGCTTGAAATTAATTGGTATCTGACCCCGATTATCCCGACTATCCGGTTGTTCAGGGAAGATCCTGAAGGCGGAGCCCGAGCACACGCGGACAATCTGGGTCAATTTGCGAAAAGGAGTTTTTATGGGCTTTCGTTTTTCAAGCATCCTTGCTCTTGCACTGAGTCTGGCCACTACCTGGGCACATGCTCAAACAAGCGCTAGCGGGAATTTCCCGAACAAGCCGATCAAGGCGATCGTGCCTTTCGCGCCGGGCAGTGCCACCGACCAGATTGGCCGGGCCTTTGCCCAAAAGATGTCGGAGAACCTGGGGCAAACCATCGTGGTGGAAAACCGCGCCGGCGTCAATGGCATGCTCGGCGCTGACGCGGTGGCCAAGTCGGCCCCGGACGGCTACACGATTTTGGTGGGAACCAACAGCACCAACGCCGCACTCAAGAGCCTCATGAAGAAGCTCCCATATGACCAGGACACGGCTTTTGCACCGATCGCTTTCCTGGGCTCGGTGCCTCTGATCGTGGGGGTCAACAATGATGTACCGGTGAAGAACCTGCGCGATTTCGTGAACCTGGCCAAGTCCAAGTCCGGTCAGGTCACCTTTGCCAGCGCCAGCGCTTCGCAGCGCGTCTCCAGCGAAATGCTGGCCAGCATGGCCGGCATCCAGATGACCCATGTTCCCTACAAGTCCGGCCCGGCAGCAATGACCGACCTGATCGGCGGCCAGGTCAATATGTTCACCGCAGACTTCGCCGTCATGCTGCCTCAGGTCAAGGCTGGCAAGGTGCGGGGACTGGCAGTCACCTCGACGCAGCGGGCGGCGTCTGTGCCTGATCTGCCCACGGTCAATGAGGCGCTAGGCCTGAAAGACTATGAGTTGATTGCCTATTTCGCGCTGTTTGCGCCAGCAGGCACGCCGCCTGAGATCGTCACCCGCCTGAACCGCGCCGCCAACGCTGCAGCCAGTGACAAGGACATTCAAGAGCGCTTTTCCGCGCTAGGCTTTGAAACCTCACCCGGCACGCCGCAGGCCCTGGCAGAACGCACCAGGGTGGAGACGGCCAAGTGGGCCAAGGCCATTCGCGAGGCCAAGATCGAGGCCGAATAAAGCAAAGAACGCTTCAGGCCCTGGTGGGCAGCCGCCGCATGTGCCCGGCGGTCAGCCCGGCCAGGACAGCACCCAGGATGCAGCAACTTCCGGTCACCAAGGGCGTCTGCTGCCAGCCACCTGCCTGAGCAGCCACCCAGGCCACCGCCGGTGGGCCGAAAAACTGACCCAAGGCTGACCACTGCAGGACCCAACCTACCGTGCCGGCGACCTGGCGCTCCCCGGGGGCCAGCCTGACGGCCAGCGAAAACAAAGTGGCAGGTACCAGGCCGCCCACGCTGAAAAACAGCAACATGGAGGCGTAACGCAGCACCGGCCAGCCCTCGGTTGCAGCCATGAAGGCCAGGCTGCTGCCCAAGGCCATGCCAGCAAAGCCGACCCACAACAGACTTTGAGGCTGGTACCCCGCCTGCAGCAGCCGACCCGAGGCCACATTGCCCACCACGTTAGCCCCGGCTGCCAATGCAGTTAGCACCCCCAGAGCCGCTCCGCTCAGGCCGGCGCTGGCATAAATGGAGGGCAAGAAGCCCACCACCGCCAGCCACTGGGCAGAGTAGACGCCAAACATCAGCGCCACCAGCCAGGGGCCGGGAGCCGTGAGGGTGGCAAGCAGACTCGCGGTCAGGCTGCTGCGGGCATGAGGCTGGGTTGGCGGATCGGCCGGTACCGCCCGGTGCAGCCAGATCGCCATCACCAGGGACAGCACGGCAAACAGGTCCCACCACAGGGGCCAGCCACCGAGAGGAATGACAAAAGGACCGCCGAGCAAGGCCAGGGCTGTACCCAAAGGCATGTAGGTGCCCCAGACGCCGATCATGCCGGCCAGCCGCCCGGCCGGTACCAGACGCCGAATCAAGGCCGGCGCCGGCAGCGTGGCCCATAGAAATCCCATGCCTTCAATAGCCCGCAAAATCAGCAAGGCCGGCGCGCTGCTGGCCAGACTGCCCAGCGCGCTGGCCGCGGCCAGCAGCAGCAGACCGCTGACCATGGCGCGCTTGAGGCCGAAGCTGTCGGCCAGCAGACCCACCACCACTGCGGTGAGCATGCCCGCCAGTTGAACCATGGACAACAAAAACCCGGACTGCACCAGGCTCAGGCCCAGATCGGCCTGCAGCGCTGTCAAGGCTGGAGGCAGTTTGGCCACCTGTAAAGGTGCCACCACACCCGCGAGCACCACCACCCACGCCGGAAACAAGGAGTCTGCGGCGTGCTTCGTCATAGCAGCCTGGAGCCGGTCAGGCGCTCGTGCTCGCGCGCCGCAAAACGGTCGGTCATGCCTGCGATGTAATCGGCCACCGCCCTCTCACGGTCCTGCCGCGCGGCAAAGTCGGCGGGCATGGCGGCCGAATCGGCCAAGTAGGCCTGGAACAACTCGCGCACCATCAGCTGAGCCTGCCCCGTGGTCTGCATCACCTGAGGATGCCGATACAGCTTGGCGAACAAGAACTGTTTGAGCTCGCTGGCTTGGGCATGCATGCCGATGCTAAAACGTACCAGCGACGGCGCCCGACGTGCCGCATCGGCGCTGTCTGGTCGGTGCTGCTCGATGAGCGCCCGGGTGGCATCGATCACGTCGTAGACCTGCTCGCTGAGCATCCTGCGTATCACCTCATAGAGCAGGCGACGGGCGCGCCGCGGCAGGTCGGGATGCTGGGCCAAGGCCTGTCGGTGGTGGCGCTCGAACAAGGCCAGTTCCTGCAGCTGCTCGATGGAAATCAGGCCAGAACGCACCCCATCGTCGATGTCATGGGCGTTGTAGGCGATGGCGTCGGCCAGATTGCACAGCTGGGCCTCCAGGCTGGGCTGAGTACCGTCGATGAATCGCCGTCCGACGCCGCCGGGTTCAAGCTGTTCCAGCCTCAGAGCGTTGCGCCGCGAGCAATGCTTGAGGATGCCCTCACGCGCCTCGAAGGTCAGGTTCAGGCCATCGTGAGCCGGATAACGTTCCTCCAAGGCGTCAACCACGCGCAGGCTTTGCAGGTTGTGCTCGAAGCCGCCATGCCCGGCCATGCATTCGTTGAGCGCATCCTGCCCGGCGTGACCGAAAGGTGTATGGCCCAGGTCATGGGCCAGGGCTATGGCCTCGACCAGATCTTCATCGAGCCCCAAAGGTCGGGCGATCGAACGGCCGATCTGCGCCACCTCCAGCGAGTGGGTCAGACGGGTGCGAAAGAGATCGCCCTCGTGGGTGAGGAAGACCTGGGTCTTGTAGACCAGGGGCCTAAAGGCCGTGGAGTGAACGATGCGGTCGCGGTCGCGCTGAAATTCTGAGCGGGTCGGCGCAGGCTGCTCCGGATGGCGACGGCCGCGGGTATGTGCCGGGTCGCTGGCGTAGACAGCCCGGCTCATAAGCGCCACGCGTCCTCAGGCCGGGACGCAACAGGCATCGATGACCTCACGCACCAGCGCATCGGGCGCGCCGCGCACGCCGGCGCGGCCTGGCGCTTCGATCACCACGAATTTGATCTGGCCGGCTTCCGATTTCTTGTCCAAACGCATCAGCTCAAGATAACGGCCTGCGTTGTCGGTCGACGACAGCTGCGGGCCTACCACCGGCAGGCCCGCGGCATGCACCAATCGCCGGATCCTGGCCACCAGAGCCGCATCAATCAAACCCAAACGCTCTGACAGCAGCGCCGCCATCACCATGCCACAGCCCACCGCCTCGCCATGCAGCCACTGGCCATAGCCCAAGCCCGCTTCGATCGCATGGCCGAAGGTGTGGCCGAAGTTGAGGATGGCACGCAAGCCGGCCTCCCGCTCATCGAGCCCGACCACCCCAGCCTTGATCTCGCAACTGCGGCGCACGGCCACGCCGAGCGCCCGTGGCTCGCGGGCCAGCAGATCAGACAAGTGACTCTCGATCCAGTCGAGAAACCCCATGTCAGCAATCGGTCCGTATTTGATGATCTCAGCCAGACCGGCGCTGAGCTCGCGCGCCGGCAGACTGGCCAGCACATCAAGGTCACACACCACCCGCGCCGGCTGGTAGAAGGCGCCGATCATGTTCTTGCCCAGCGGGTGGTTGATCGCGGTCTTACCGCCCACCGAGGAGTCGACCTGGGCCAGCAGCGTGGTGGGCACCTGAACAAATGGAACGCCGCGCATATAACTGGCGGCCGCAAAGCCGGTGATGTCGCCGACCACGCCACCGCCGAGGGCGAACAAGACCGTCTTGCGGTCGCAGCCGTGCTCGAGCAAAACATCGAAGATGCGCTGCAAGTTTGGCCAATCCTTGTGGCTCTCACCATCAGGCAGGCTCAGCAGCAGCACCCGCGGGTAATGGGACGCCAGCGCGGGTTGCAAGGCCTGGGCATACAGCGGTGCCACCGTGGTGTTGCTGACGATGAGCGCGGTCTGAGCGCGGGGCAGATCGGCGTAAGTCTGGGCGTCACCGATCAGGCCGGAAGCGATCAGGATGGAATAGCTGCGCTCGCCCAGATCAATGGGTACGCGCTGCACATCAGAGGAAACTGGGGCCATAGAGTTAAACCGGTGGAGCCGAAGAGGCTGGCAAGGTTTCGGCCGCTGCTGCGGGCCGACCGAGGCCGGCCAGTTCTAGTTGCATGATGATCATATTGACCAGACCGGACACCGAGGGGCGGCCAGTCTCGATCACGAAATGCGCGGTCTCACGGTAAAGCGGATCGCGCGCCTTGTAGAGCTCGCGCAGCCGACCCAGGGGGTCGGCCACCTGCAAAAGAGGGCGGTTTTGGTCGTGCCTGAGGCGCTTGAACACCTCGTCGGCCGAAGAATGCAGGTAGATAGTGGTGGTGCGCTCCTGCAGCCGCTGGCGATTGGCCGGCCGCAGCACAGAGCCGCCGCCCGTGGAGAGCACGCCGCTGCTGGCCTGGGTCAGTTCATCCAGCACCTCTTCTTCGACGTCCCGAAAGGCCGCCTCGCCCTCGCGCTCAAAAAATTCTCGGATGGAGCAACCCAAGCGCTCTTCGATCACATGGTCAGAGTCGACAAAGCGCAGCCCCTGCCGCCGGGCCAGCTGGCGGCCCACGGTGGACTTGCCTGAACCAGGCAGGCCAACACAAGCAATGAGGCTGGGATATTCGGACACGAAAGAAGGCGGCATCAAAAGCGAAGCCTGCCATGATAAACGCCCTGCACAAACGCACTGCCGTCGCAGGCCGACGCCAGCCGCGCCCAGTCAGGGCGCAGCAGCCCGGGGCTCTTCCACCAGCACCTGGGGCGTCAGAAAGACCAGCAATTCGGACTTAGCCAGGCTGCGGGTTCGGCTGCGAAACAGTGCGCCCACGCCGGGCAAGCTGCCCAACAGGGGAACCCGGGCCTCGTCCTCGCGCTCGGTGGTCTCGAAGATGCCGCCAATCATCACCGTGCCGCCGTCATCGACCCGCACCTGGGTCTGCACATGCTTGGTATCGATCGCAAAGCCGTTGGGCGTGCTGCGACCCACGCTGTCTTTGTTGATATCGACATTGAGGATGATGCGGCCGTCCGGCGCGATCTGTGGGGTCACCTCCAGCTTCAGATTGGCTTTGCGAAAAGTCAGCGAGGTCGCCCCGCTGCCGGCGGCCTGCTGGTAAGGCAACTCGGTGCCCTGCTCAATGATGGCTTTGACCTGATCGGCGGTGACGATGCGCGGGCTGGCCACCACCCGGCCTTTGCCGTCAGCCTCCAGCGCCGAAATCTCCAGGTTGAGCACCCGGGTCAGCGATGCGTTAAACAGGGACAGCGCCAGCGCGCCTGCGGGCTGACCGCCCAAAGCCTGTGCGGGCAGGTTGACCATGTCCGCGCCTGCGATGCCAAAGTCGCGCCCCAGCAAGGGCTCGCCAGCCTCGGGCTGACGGGGGAGGATGTAGCCACCGCCAAGCTGTCCGCCCGACAAGCCCGACTGCGCAGCATTGGCGGGCCTGCCCGCCAGCCGCCCGCCAAGGCGCGCGCCGATGGAACGGCCAAAGCTGTCACCTGCCTCGACAATGCGCGCTTCGATCATCACCTGCCTCACCGGGATGTCAAGCTGCTCGATAACCCGTCGCACCATGGCCAAGCGGGCAGCCACATCGGTCACAAAGATCTGATTGGTTCGCACCTCGGGCATGACGTTGCCGCGCGCCGACAGCACCCGGCTGGCGGGCGGGCCGATCTGCAGCTGCCGGGCGACCTCGTCGGCGCGTGCGTAGTTCAGGCGAAAGCTTGCGGTCTGCACCTGCTCTACGGTCTGCAGGGCCTGCTGCCCGTCGAGCTCCTGGCGCTGGCGAGCCGCTTGCTCGGCGCGGGTGCCCACCCAGATCACCGAGCCTTCCTGGCGCTGGGTCAGACCCCGGCTCTGCACGACGATATCGAGCACCTGGTCCCAGGGCAGGTCCTGCACCCGCAAGCTGGTGCTACCACTGACCCCGTCGGAGACGATGATGTTGAAGCCACTGAAATGGGCCAAAAGCTGCAACAGGGTCCGCACCTCGACCGTCTGGAAATTGAAGGACACCAGCTGTCCGCGATAG
>CANHGF010000050.1 GCA_947460065.1 Comamonadaceae bacterium | reverse complement strand
TCGTCGAACCAGTACATCTACAAGAAGATGCCGTACGACCCAGTGAACAGCTTCGTGCCCATCATCAACATCGCGGCATCGCCGATTGTGATGATCGCCGGCAGCAAGTTCCCCGGCCAGACACTGCAAGACGTCGTGGCCGCAGCCAACCGAGCGCCAGAGAAGATCAACTACGGCACCTTCGGCATCGGCAGCACCGCCCATGTGGACGCCCACAGCTTCATGGCCTTGAGCAATACCAAGCTCACCCATGTGCCCTACAAAGGCGTCTCTGAAGTCATGCTCGCACTGGCCTCGGACCAGGTGCAGATCTCCTTCACCGGCATCCCACCGGCCCTGCCCTTTGCCAAGGACGGACGGATCAAGATCCTGGCTATTTCCAGCGGCAAGCGCTCGGCCCTGCTGCCCAATGTCCCAACCTTTGCCGAAGCCGGCATGCCGGGCTTTCAAGCCGCGCCCTGGTTTGGTCTGATCAGCCCGGCCGGCACGCCGCGCGCGCTGGTCGACAAGATAGCCGCCGACGTGGCCCAGGTCATCACCCAGCCGGCCTTCCTCAATGCCAACATCACCGGCGTCGGCCTGGAGCTGCTCAACCAAGGGCCCGACCAATACGCCGCCTTCCTCACCGCTGACCGCGCCAACTATGCGGTCAAGATGAAGCGTCTGAACATCCAACTCGACTAAAGCCTCACCCGGCAAGACCTGACCATGACCGATACCGTAGAGGCGCGCCTGCTGCTCGAGACCGTCGAGCGCTTTGTGCGCGAAAAGCTCAAACCCCTGGAGTCCGAGGTCGACCAGGCCGACGGGCTCGATACCCCGCGCAGACAAGTGCTGGAGCAGGAGGTGCGCGCACTCGGTCTGTACGGCTACAACCTGCCCGCCTCCATCGGCGGGCCAGGTCTGTCACTGCACATGCTCAGCGAGCTCGACGAAGCCATCGGTCATACCTCGATGCCGCTGGGCGAGGTGTTCGGCCACCTGCCGGGCTCGCTGCGCTTTTGCACAGCCGAGCAGCAAAGCTGGCTGGTCGATCCGCTGCTGCAGGCACGCACCCACATCGCCTACGCCCTGACCGAGCCGGGCGCAGGCTCCGACCTGTCGGCGGTATCGACCCGGGCTGTGCGGGTGGCCGGCGGCTGGCAGCTCAATGGATACAAGCACTTCATCTCGAATGTCGAGCACTCAGACCATGTGATCGTGCTGGCGGCCACCGACCCGGCAGCGCCGCTCAAGTCCAAACTGTCGACCTTCATCGTCGACAAGAGCAACCCGGGCTTTGTGATGCAGCGCAAGTTTCGCAAGATGGGCTGGCATGGTTATCCGCTGTCGGCCTTCTCGCTCGACGACTGCTTTGTGCCTGACAGCCATGTGCTGGGCGAGCCGGGCCAGGGTTTTCAGATCATGATGGCCACCATCAACAACGACCGCATTTATGTGGCCAGCAAATGCCTGGGCATGGCGCAGTCCCTGATGGATCTGGTGCTGCCGCATGCGCGCCAGCGCATCGCCTTCGGCAAGCCACTGGCCGAGCAGCCGACCATACAGTTCGCGCTGGCCGACTGCGACGTGGAGTTGCATGCAGCGCGGCTGATCACCCGCAACGCAGCAGCGCTGGGCGATGCGGGCGATCCGGCCTTTCGGATCGCCGCCTCGCGCGCCAAGCTCTATGCCAGCGAAATGCTGGGTCGGGTGGCCGACCGGGTGTTGCAGATTTTTGGCGGCGCCGGCTATATGTGCGACCTGCCGGTCGAGCGCATCTACCGCGACGCCCGCGCCTTTCGCATCGGCGAAGGCACATCGGAAATGCAGCGCCTGCAGATCGCCCGCCACCTGCTGGCCGGTTGAGACGTTTTCTCCCACGTTTTTTCATCAAGGAACGCATGCCCAAAGTCAGTCAAGAAGTGGTCATCGTCGGCGCCGGCGAGACCCGAGTCGGCAAGCTCCCCGGCATGGAGTCGGTGCAAATCCAGGCCTGGGCGGTACAAGAAGCGGCTGCCGATTGCGGCGTGCGCGTGCCCGAAATCGACGGCCTGATCAATCTCGACCCCTATGCCATTCCCAACTCCATGTTTTCGTCCACCCTGGCCGAGTACCTGGGGCTCAAGCCGAATTTTTTAACGACTGTCGACGTGGGCGGCACCGTCACCGCCATGACCATGCTGCAGCAGGCGGTCTGGGCCATCGAGTCGGGCCACTGCGAGATTGCCGCTTGCGTTTATGGCGAAAACACCCTGACAGGCCGGCCGCCCGGTGCGCAAGGCCTGGCCCTGCGCAACCTGCTCGGCGGTGAAGAATGGGAAGAGCCTTTCGGGCTGCACGGAATGGTCACGCCCTATGCCCTGCTGGCGCAGCGCTACCTGTCGCAGTACGGTGCCAGCGAGAAAGACCTGGCCGAAGTCGCCCTGATCACCCGGCGCCACGCCCTGCTCAACGACAACGCGCAGATGCGCAAGCCCATGAGCATGGAAGACTACCTGGCCAGCCGCATGATCGCCACACCGCTGCGCCTGTTCGACTGCTCGCAAGTCTCCGACGGCGGTGGCGCGCTGATTCTGATGAGCCGCGAGCGCGCCAAGGCACGCGGGCTCAAGGCGGTGTCGATACGCTCCATGGCCATGCGCTCGACCCACAACTCGGTAGCGCAAACGCCCGACCTCGAGGACCTGGGCATGGCAGCGGCCGGACGCGATGCGTTTGCTGCAGCGGGCCTGGGCCCGGACGACTTGCAGGTCGCCTTGCTGCACGACGCGTTCACCATCTCGGTGGTCATCACCTTGGAAGCACTGGGCTTTGCCGGGCCAGGTGAAGCCGGCAACTACCTGCGTGCAGGCCATGCCAGCCTGGGCGGGCGCTGCCCACTCAACCCGCACGGCGGCCTGCTGTCGCAGGCGCACATCGGCGGCATGCTGCATGTCACCGAAGCGTTTCACCAATTGCGCGGCACCGCCGGCCGCAGGCAAATTCCCGGCGCCCGCCGCGCCGTGGTCAGCGGCAATGGTGGCGTCTTCTCTGTCTGCGGCGTGATGGTGATGGAGGCCTGAACATGAACACCCCCAGCGAATTGATCGCCCAATTGCCACAGCCCACCGTCGACTCACAGCCCTTCTGGGAGGGCTGCCAGCGCGAGCAGTTGATGCTGCAGCACTGCGCCGACTGCGGCCATGTGTTTTATTACGCCCGTCGCCTGTGCCCGGCCTGCGGCGGCACGCAGCTGTCGTGGCAGGCCAGCAGCGGCAAAGGCCAGGTCTGGAGCTACAGCCAGGTGCAGGTGGCCTTCCAGGGACCGCACTGGCAGTCGCAGCTGCCCTACACCGTGGTGCTGGTCGATCTGGACGAAGGCCCGCGCATGCTCAGCCGCTGGCACGGGCCCAAAGGGCAGGTGCCGCAGGTGGGCCAGCGGGCCCAGGTCACCTTCCCCGAGGTGCAGGGTCAGCGCCTGCCCTATTTCCAGGCCGAGGAAGGCGCAGCGCCATGACGGTGCAATGCGAAGTCCGGGACAAGGTGGCCCTGCTCAGCCTGGACGATGCCCAGCGCTTTAATGCCCTGTCGTCTGCCTTGGTGTCTGAGGCACTGCAAGCGCTTGATGCGCTCAAGACGCAGGATGTGCGCGCCATCGTCGTGACTGGGCGTGGCCGTTTTTTTTGCGCGGGCGCCAATATCCACGACCTGCACACCGGCGCCTGGCTCAGTGACAAGCCCCATCCCGACAACCCGGTTGCGCTGTTTGAGGCCCTGGCCCAGCACCGCCTGCCGGTGATCGCGGCCATCAACGGCCCCGCCCTGGGCGGCGGCTTTGAGCTGGCCCTGAGCTGCGACCTGGCAGTCATGGCCAGCAACGCCTACCTGAGCACACCCGAGCTCGGCCTGGGCGTGATCCCGAACACCGCCATGGCCCGCCTGCCCGCCCTCATCGGCGCCCGCCGGGCCCTGGAGATCATGTACACCCGCCGCAAGGTGAGCGCTGCCGAGGCCTTGAGTCTGGGCCTGGTCAACCAGTTGCTGGATCCCGAGGAGGTGCTGCCGGCAGCGCTCAAGCTGGCCCAAACCGTGATTCAGGGCGTGCCCCCAGGCGCGCTGGGCGAGCTCAAACAAAGTGTGAACCGCCAGCACGCCACCGACTGGCAAGAAGTGCGCGCCTGTCTGAGCCGCCTGCCACCTGAGCAGTGGCAGGAAGGCCTTTCGGCCTTTGTGGAAAAACGAGCGCCTCAGTACGAGCGCTTTTGGCAGGCAGGCGTCGAGCGCGGCTGAAGTCACCGCTGCCGCGCCTGCACATCATCCGAATCGCCGCGAGGGCGCGGCTCCCACACCCGACACAAGGCTGAGCTGGGTGCTGTGAGAGGGCTGACCCTAGGCCTGCGCTGGATGTTGTGGGAGGGCTGACCCCAGGCCTGCGCTGGATGTTGTGGGAGGGCTGACCCCAGGCCTCTGCGCTGGATGTTGTGGGAGCGCCGCCCTCGGCGCGATGGGGCCGTGAATGGCCCCCGGCAAAAGGATTTGAGGGCAGCGGGATAATGAAGCTCAGCAACAGCCGCGCCCCAGCCAAAACCGATATGTCCACCACCCACCCCTTGAACCGCAGCGGCGCACTGAGCCTGAGCCACCTGGGCATCTATGTGCGTGACCTTGATCGCATGGGCCGCTTTTATATGCAGGCGCTGGGCTTTACCGAAACCGACCGGGGCCTGCTCGGTTCGGTGCAGTTGCTGTTTCTCAGCCGCGACCCCAGCGAGCACCACCAACTGGTGCTGGCCAGCGGCCGGCCCGAGGGGCCAGGCTTTAACCTGATCAACCAGATCTCGCTGCGCGTGCCTGACCTGAGCACCCTGCGGGCGGTACACGAGCGCATGCAGGCCGAGCCCGATGTCAGCGAACTGGTGAGCGTGACGCATGGCAATGCGATTTCCCTTTACTTGCGCGACCCGGAAGGCAATCGGCTGGAAATCTTCATGGACACACCCTGGTACTGCGAGCAGCCGCTGCGCGAGGCCATCTCACTCGATCAACCGGACGAGGCCATCCTCGCGCAATCTGAAGCCATGGCCCGCAGCCGGCCGGGCTTTTGCTCGCGCGGGGTTTGGCAGGCCCGCATGCGCACGCGCATGGGCTTGCCACCCCAGACGTCCGACTCAGACCCACACTGAAAGACCCTGATGAGCTTTGACCGACTTCCCCCCATCCCCGAGGCGCAATGGAGCCACGAGCAAAAGCGCGAGGCGCAGGCTGTGATCGACGGGCCCCGCGGTGCGCTGATCTCGCCCTTCATCCCGCTGCTGCGCAGCCCAGAGCTGATGGGCCATGCCCAGCGCATGGGCGAATACCTGCGCTACCGCAGCACCCTGGTGCTGCGCCTGTCGGAGCTGGCGATTCTGATCACCGCCCGCCAGTGGTCACAGCAGGTGGAATGGGCCATCCACGCACCGATTGCCCAGAAGGCTGGGGTGGCGGAGGCGACGATTGAAGCGATCGCACAGGGCCGCCAGCCTGTGGACCTGCCCGCTGACGAGGCGGCCGTATATGCTTTCTCGACCGAGCTGCATCGTAACCAGGGCGTGAGCGATGCGAGCTGGGCGCGGGTGGTCAATCTGCTGGGCGAGCAAGGGGCCGTCGATCTGATCGGCATCAACGGCTACTACGCCCTGCTGTCGATGGTGATGAATGCCAGCCGCACCCCGGCGCCGAGCACCGCTGCGGCGCCCTTGCCGCTGCTGACCGGCTCGCTGCCAGCCGGTCCGGTTTGATACGACCGCGCGCTTTTGTGCGACCATGACCCCGTGATGAAGCTGCGCCCCTTCCTGCAACGCCTGCTGGCCCTGTGCCTGATCGGCACCGCCCTGGCTGGCTTGAACGCCTGCTCGGACCCAACCGACTTCGTCTCCAACCATGAGATCGCGCGCCTGCCGTCCCTGGGGCCATCGGCCGGGCCCGAGCCTATGCTGCGCCTGGACAGCAAGGAAATGCCAGCCGGTCCGCTCATCTATGACCAGGTCAAGGAAAGCTATTACAGCTGCGCCGGCGTGGTCGGCGAATGGTTCCTGCAACTGGTTCTGGCAGAAATGAATTTCCTGGCGCGCCAGCATGGGCTCGACCGGATGGATGGCAGCGCCTGCGCGCTGAGCTTCACCAAATCGGGCATGGGCTCAGGCCGCATCAAGCTGCATCTGTACAAGGACGCCACCGAGGCCAACGACTGCGTCTTCAAGGCCAAGTGCGGACTGGCCCGCAATGTGACCCTGGTGCCCACCACCAAAGCCATCCTACGCTCTTATTTTCTGTCGGACCTCAAGGGCGAGAAGTTCTACCAGCACTGCCTGGCGCCGCCAGAGTTCTGGCACAAGGGCGTAAGCTGCGAATACATAGGCATGGAAGCCGCGCTGGGCATCAAGAAAGAGAAAAAATAAGCGAGCCGTGATCAAGCAAAAAATGGCGCCAGCGCAAAGCGGTCAAAGCCGTTTCCAAGCTCAGACCACCAGCTGCACCGGCTGCGGTGCCGCGCTGCGCGCAAGCACCTGCCCGATCACACAGGCCTGGGTATAGCCTGCTGCCTGCAGCGCGCGCAAACAGGCGGCGCTTTGGGCAACTGGCACGCCGGCGAGCAGGCCGCCAGCAGTCTGCGGGTCAAACAGCAAGGGCAGGTGCGGATGGCCGGCGCAGGCGGCACTGATTTGCAGCGCCGATGCCATTTGGGCGTTGGACGCATGCAGTGAGCTCAGATGCCCGGCCGCCGCAGATTCGGCCGCACCGGCCAGCACCGGCAGGGCCGATAGCTTCAAGCGCAGGTCAACACCGCTGGGCCGGCTCATCTCCAGCAGGTGGCCGAGCAAACCGAAGCCAGTCAGGTCGGTGCAGGCGCGCGCACCATGCGCACGCAGCACCTGAGCGGCCAGCTGGCTGGACTGCATCATGGTCTCAAGCGCAGCGTCTATCCAGTGTCCGCGCGCGCGCAGCTTCTGGTGTGCCACCAGCAGGGTGCCGGTACCGATAGGCTTGGTCAGGATCAGGCTGTCGCCGGGCTGCAGGCCCGCCTTGCTCATCAGGCCCTGCAGGTCTTGCGGGATCAGGCCATTGACCGAAAAGCCCAGCGCCAGCTCCTGCCCCTCGCCGGTATGGCCGCCCACCAAGGCGCAATCGGCGGCATCGAGCACCGACAGTGCGCCGCTCATCATCTGCAGCAGCAGGTCTTCGGTGCGCGACTCCAGCCCGGGCGGCACGGTGGCCAGGGCCAGAGCACTGTGGGCCTGGGCGCCCATGGCAAACACATCGCCCAGCGCATGGTTGGCGGCAATACGGCCGAACACATACGGGTCGTCAATAAAAGCACGGAAAAAATCCACCGACTGCACCAGCGCCTGACCCGGCGGCAGGCGCAGCACCGCGGCGTCATCACCGGCGCTCAGGCCCAGCAGCACATCGCTGGACAGCCTGGGCTGCAAACGCGCCAATACCCGCGCCAGCACGCTGGCGCTGACCTTGGCGCCACAGCCGCCGCAGCGCATGGCCTGGGCCGACAGCACCTGCTCGCGCTCGACATCCTCCAGGGGCAAGGCCGGGGCCTGCACGGGGGGCGGTGCCATGGCTGCAGGCAATTGCTCGAACTGCGCCATGAAGCGGCGGTCGATCCAGTCTTTCCAGCGCCAAACCCAGGGGCCTTGGGCAAAAAAAGTGCCACGCGAAGCCACTGCATTGGCATCGCCGGTACTGATGAGGGCCAGCCAGCGGCGCTGCGGCCGATAGGGGCGCAGCGGCTGAGCCAAGAGGCTGCGCCTGAGGTTGTCCATCAGCGGCATAGCCTGACGCACCGCGAACACACCGGCTTTTTCAAGCTGCGCATGGGGCCAGCTGAGGACATCGCCGGCGGCAAACACCCGCTCGTCGCTGATGCTTTGCAAGTTCTCGTTGACGCGGATGAAGCCGGCCTCATCGAGCGCCAGGCCAGTCTCGCGCAGCCAGGGTGCGCCGGTGGCCTGGGTGACCCAGATCACCGCATCGGCATCAAACACCTGGCCACTGGCTGTCTGCAAGCAGCCAGCCCAAACCTCGGTCACCGCCTGAGCGGTATGCAGCTGCACGCCGCGCTGGCGCAGCAGATCGGTGAAGTGGCGCTGCACCCGGGCGTTGTGGCTGGGCAAAATCTGCGCGGTGCTGCTGTAGAGGTGAAACTCCAGCGCATCCGGATCAAGGCTGAGGGCCTTGAGCTCGGCACGCAAGCGCCACTGCATGGCCAGGAGCAACTCAACGCCGCCCGCGCCAGCGCCGACGACAGCCAGCCGCAGCTTGCCGCTGTGCGTGCGAACCCGCGCCAGCAACTCCAGCCAGCGCTGGTGAAAACGATCGATGGGCTTGACCGGCAGAGCATGGCTGGCCGCACCCGGCACGCCGAGCCGGGGCGTGGCACCGATATTGATCGATACCCGGTCATAGGGCACCGGCGGGCGCCCCTCGCACACAACCTGGCCCACGCTGCGGTCCAGAGCGATCACCTCACTGCGAAAAAAGCGCGCACCGGCCGCTTGCACCAGAGTGCGCAGATCGATGTGCACCTGCTCAAAGCTGTAGTGACCCGCAATATGACCAGGCAGCATGCCCGAATAAGGGGTGTGCGTGTCACGGCAAATCAGCGTCAGCCGCACCCCCGGCAGTGGCCGCATGGCCCAACGCCGCAGCAGCACCGCATGGCTGTGCCCACCGCCCACAAGGACGATGTCGCGCACAACCGGAGTTTCAGGGGTCTGCATGGCGGGCAAGCGGTAAAGACGGCATTGTCGCTGCCTTGTGGGAGCTGGGCCTTATGGGAGCTTGGCCTGAACAGCTCGACCTTGTGGGAGGGCTGACCCCAGGCCTGCGACGGAGCGCTGTTCTTGTATCGACTGCCCTATCGTCGCGAGGGCGTGGCTCCCACTCCTGCCCTGAGGCTGCTGTGCCTGCCCTAACTGCCGCCCCGCCGCCAGGCGTGAAAGCGCTCCAGCCAGGGTCCTGCCCAGCCGGGCTGGTGGGCGCGGCGATGAGCGCCGGCGGCCAGTTGGTTGGCCTGTGACAGCGTAGGGTAGGCGTGCACACTGGCGAGCAGGCGGTGCAGGCCCAGACCGTTGTTCATGGCCAGGGTAAATTCGGCCAGCAGTTCACCCGCCTGCTCGCCAACGATGCTCACGCCCAGCAGACGATCACTACCGGCAGCGGTCAGCACCTTGATGAAGCCGGAGCGAGCCCCATCAATGATGGCGCGGTCAAGGTCGGCCATGTCCAGACGGGTGAGCTCGTAGCGCAGGCCCTGCGCCTGCGCCTGCTTTTCATTGAGGCCCACACGGGCGATCTGAGGATCGAGAAACAGGGTCTGGGGCATCAGGGCCTGATCGGCGCGCAGTCGCCGCACGCCCTGCAGGGCATTGACCGCAGCATGCCAACCCTGGTGGCCCGCTGCGTGGGTGAGTTGCCATTGACCGGCCACATCCCCGGCCGCAAAAATGCCGGGGATGGGGGTTTCCAAAAACTCGTCGACCTGAAACTCCTGCAGGCCCAGCGCCTCCAGACCCAGGCTCTGCCAGCGCGGCCGCCGACCCAGCGCCAGCAGCAGCAGATCAAATTCGATGCGCTGCTCACCCCCAGCGCTGCGCACCATGGCATGGTCCTCTTCATCATGCCCGCAAGACAGTACGGTGGCTTGCAAGCGCACATCCACACCGTCGGCCTGCAGGGCCTGTCGTGCAGCTTGACCGACGTCCTCATCTTCCTGCGCGAGCAGCTGAGCACCCTGCTCCACCAGGTGCACTTGTGCGCCCAAGCGCGCCAGCGCCTGCGCGAGCTCGCAGCCCATGGCGCCACCGCCGACCACCAGGATGCGGCGCGGCATCTGCTGCAGCCCTGCCAGAGTGTCCCAGAGCGTGTCGCTGGTCACGGCGGCCACCTGAGCGAGGCCGGGCCAGTCGGGCAGCACCGGCGCACTGCCGGTGGCCACCACGATGGCGCGGGTGCTCAGCTGCCGGGTGCCCTGCGCGCCCTGCACCTGCACCGTCCAGGGGTTGAGGATGCGGGCGCGCCCATGCAGCACCTCCACGCCCAGCGCGGTATAGCGCTGCGCACTGTCATGGGGTTCGATCGCAGTGATGACCTGCTCAATGCGCCGCATCAGCGCAGACCAGTCGAGGCCGGGCTCACCCACTTGCACACCGAACTGCCCGGCCTGGCGCGCCTGATGTATCTGCTGCGCGGCATGAATGAGCGCTTTGCTCGGCACGCAGCCGTGGTGGAGGCAGTCGCCGCCCAGCCGCTCGGCCTCGATCAAAGTGACCTTAGCCCGCAAGGCTGAGGCCATGTAAGAGGCCACTAGGCCCGCCGCACCGGCGCCAATCACTACCAGATTGCGTTCAAAGCGCTGTGGCCTCTGATCCCACCAGCGCGCAAGGGCGCGGCGCCGACGCCAGTGGGGCAGGACCCAGCGCATCAACAAGGGCAGCAAGGCCAGAGCGATCAGGCCCAGCAGCAGGTCGGCCGACCACACATCGGACACCGAACGCAGGCGCGAGAGTGCGCCGCCGGCATGCACATAGACCAAAGTGGCCGGCAGCATGCCGACCAGGCTGATCAGCGCGAAGGTGCTGGCCCGCATCTGCGTCAGGCCCATGGCCAGGTTGACGGCAAAAAAGGGAAAGACCGGCAGCAGTCGCAGGGCCAGCAGATAAAAATTGCCGTCGCGGGCCATGCCGCGCTCCAGCGCCGCATGCCAGCGGCCGGCGTAACGACGAGCCAGGTCGCGCAACAGATAGCGCGCCATCAGCATGGCCAGGGTGGCCCCCAAGGTGGCAGATAAAAGCACCACGATGGCGCCTTCAAGCCAGCCAAACAGGGCGCCGCCGGCCAGCGTCAGCACCGTCGCTCCCGGCAGGGATAAAGCGGTGACCAGCACATAGACCGCTGCAAACGCCGCTCGCGCCAGCCAGGGGTGGCTGGCCTGCCAAAGCCCCCAGTCCTGCTGGTGCTGGCGCAAGCCCTCCAGGCTGAGCCAGGAATTGCCCCAGAACCAGGCCGACAGCAGGGCCGCAGCCAGCAGCACGGCCAGCCACAGCCGGCTCGAGCTCAGGGCGCGGCGCAGTGACGGCTGGGGTGCGGGCGGGATGGACATGTGCAGGACGGACAGCGGCGCCAGCCCCGGGGCCAGGCCGGCTCAGAAAATCGTCGAGGCACTGTAGCACCGTGCTTCGTTGCGATGGGGTCACTGATCAAACGCCCCATCGCTGCGAGGGCGCAGCTCCCACTCCACTCCCAGCCCTGGCCTCGCGCTGTAGCTGTAGG
>CANHGF010000049.1 GCA_947460065.1 Comamonadaceae bacterium | reverse complement strand
GCTGCACTTCAACCCGATTTATTTCAATCAGGAGCATGCCCAATCGCTGGGCTACGAACGCTGCCCGGCCAACCCCTACCTGGTGTTCAACCTGGTCTTTGGGCTGAGCACCGAAGACCTGAGCGAGCTCGGCGGCGCCTTCCTGGGCGTCGACGACATGGTGTTTGAGCAGCCGGTGTATCCCGGTGACACCCTGGTGGCGCGCAGCACCGTGGTCGACCGGCGCAACTCGTCGAGCCGCAAGGACCAGGGCATCGTGACCTGGCATACCGAAGGCCTGCGCAAAGGCCAGCGGGTGATCCACTTTCGCCGCACCAACCTCGTGCTGCGCAAGAACGCCGCGTGAACCCATCAAGGACTGCCATGACCTCGCTCACCCTGACCGGCGCCAGCAACTATTTTGAAGACTTCCAGGTCGGCCAAGTGCTGCGCCATGCGCGCGGCAAGACCATCGGCGAGATCGACAACACGATGTTCGCCCATCTGGTGATGAACACCGCCCAAGGCCACTTTAACGAGCACGCCATGAACAAGGGCGCCTTCGGCCAGCGGGTCTACTTTGGCGGCCTGACCACCTCGATGGTCATAGGCCTGGCCGCCCAAGACACCGCTGAAAACGCGCTGGCCGAATTGAGTGTCACCGGCATACGCCTCAAAGCCATGGTGTTTCACGGCGACACGCTCTATGCCTACACCGAGGTTCTAGACAAGCGCGATGCAGACCGCCCTGACGCTGGCGTTGTAGTCTTCCGTCATCTGGGCTTCAACCAAAAGGACGAGCAGGTCTTTGAAGGTCAGCGCACCGTGCTGATCCGGCGCCGCCCTGCAGGCCTGCAGGCCTGAGCCTTTTATTCGTTTTTCCATCCTCACCAGAGAAAGCTCCCATGCACCTGCCTCCCAGCAAGCGGCTGCGCCGCTCCGAACTCGCCGTTCCCGGCAGCAGCGAAAAAATGATGGCCAAGGGCGCCGCCAGCGCGGCCGACTTTGTCTTTCTGGACCTCGAAGACGCGGTCGCACCCAGCGCCAAGGCCGAAGCGCGCGGCAAGGTGGTCACCGCCCTGAACACGCTGGACTGGGGTAAGAAAACCCGTTGCGTCCGCATCAACGATGTGGAGACCGAATACTGCTACAACGACATCATCGAAGTCGTCGAAGGTGCGCGCGAAAACCTCGATGTCATCATGATCCCCAAGGTCCGCCACCCGCGTGACCTGCACTTCGTCGAGACCTTGCTCAACCAGCTCGAGCTCAAGCTCAAGCTGAAAAAGCGCATCGGCCTGGAGGTCTTGATCGAGGAGGTCGAAGGCCTGATCAATGTCGAGCAGATCGCCCGCTGCAGCCCACGCCTGGAGGCCCTGATTCTGGGCATGGGCGACTACTCGGCCTCGCAGGGCATGGACCAGAAAGAGATCTGGGGCTCCAAGGACTACCCGGGCGACCTCTGGCACTACCCGCGCTACAAGGTGGTGATCGCGGCCCGCGCTGCCGGTATCGACGCGATCGACGGCCCCTTTGCAGACTTCCGCAACGCGGCCGGCTACGAGATCGAAGCGCGCCGCGGCGCCATCATGGGCTTTGTGGGCAAGTGGGCCATACACCCCAGCCAGATTGAGCCAGCCAACAAGGCGCACACCCCCCTGCAGGCCGATGTGGACAAGGCGCGCGCCATGGCCGCCGCCTATGCCAAGGCGCTGGAACAGGGCCTTGGCTCCATCGCGCTCGACGGCTCGCTGGTTGACGTGGCCACCGTGCGCGCCCAAAGCGGAATCTTGCACCGCGCCGACCTGATCGGTATGTAAAAAATTTAACAGGAGGAGGCCCACCATGACCAAGAACGCCCTGAGCCGCAGGATCTTCGCTGCGCTTGCACTTTCCATCCCTGCCTGGGCTGCGGCTCAAAGCTATCCGAACAGGACCATCGAGATCATCGTCCCGGTCAGCGCGGGCGGCCCCACCGATACGGTCGCACGGGTGATGGCGCAGCGCCTGACCGAGCGGCTCGGTCAGGCGGTGGTGGTCAAAAACATCCTGGGCGCTGGCGGGGTGGTTGGCACCGAGCAAGCCTTTCGTGCCAAGCCCGACGGCTACACCCTCTACATGGGGGTGAACTCCATGGCCATTTACCCCAATGTGCGGCCGGCCAACAACCCCCTGCCCTTTAACGTGACCGACTTCACCCCGATTGGCGGCGTGGCCGATTCGGCCCATGTGATGGTGGTCAGCAAAGCCAGCGGCTTGCGCAGCGTCAGCGACCTTGTGGCCCTGGCCAAGAAAAGTCCTGACGCGGTCAGCTATGGCTCGGCCGGTGTCGGTGGCACCACCCACCTGCCGCCTGCGCTGTTCGCGCACCAGGCCGGCATCAAGGTGCTGCATGTACCCTACAAAGGCGCAGCCCCGGCCCTGATGGACACCATAGCCGGGCGCGTCACGCTGTCAGCGCCAGGCTATTCGGGTGCGCTCGACGATCCGATCAAGAGCGGGCAGTTGATACCTATCGCTGTAACTTCCAGCAAGCGCCTGCCCTTCCTGCCCGATGTGCCGACCCTGGCCGAGCAGGGCTACCCCGACCTGGTCTTTCCGATCTGGTATGCGCTGTTCGGGCCCAAAGGCCTGCCTAGCGATGTGGTCCAAAAGCTCAGCACCGAATTGCAGGCCATGGCTCAAGAGCCCGAATACGCCAAGAAGCTTTACCTGCAAGGCAATGTGGCCAACTACATCGCGCCGGCCCCGCTGGGCAAGATCCTGGTGGACGACACGCGTCGCCTGGGCGAACGCATTCGCGCCTCCGGCCTGAGTTTTGCCGAATAAGGTGGCTGTGGACGCAGCCTCTGTGGGGCGCAGCGGTGGCGAAGGGCTGACGGCCTATTTGGTCGAGCAAGCGCTGGCCTTGCGTCTGGACGCGCTGAGCGCAGACGCCCTCGAGGTGGCCCGAGCTTGCGTCACCGACTGGCTGGCCTGCAGCTTTGCCGGTTTGAGCGAGCCGGTGGCCACCATCCTGGCCGCGAGCATGCTCGAGGAAGGCGGCAGGCCGCAAGCCACGCTCATCGGTCGGGCCGAACGCGGCACGGTGCTGCAGGCCGCGCTCTACAACGGCGCCTTGTCGCACGCGCTCGATTACGACGATGTCAATCTGGCGGTGCCCGGGCATATGTCGGCAGCCATCCTGCCAGCGGTGATGGCGCTGGCCGAGCACCGGGGCGCCAGCGGCGAACAGGTGCTGACCGCCTTTGCAGCTGGCTATGAGGCGGCCTGCCGCATCGGCACCCTGGTCGAGCCGGCCCACTATGCCAACGGATTTCATGCCACGGCCACCATAGGCGGCATAGGCGCGGCCATCGCCTGCGCCCGCCTGCTCGCTTTGCCGGCCGAGCAAGCGCGCCATGCAGTCGGCATTGCCGCCACTCAGTCGGCCGGCCTCAAAGCCATGTTCGGCAGCATGACCAAGCCCCTGCACGCGGGCCTGGCCGCACAGGCCGGGCTGCGCGCCGCGCTCTACGCCCAGCGGGGCATGAGCAGTCGGGGCGACGCCATCGAATGCGACAAAGGCTTTGCGCGGCTGCACGGCAGCGACTTCAATGTCGATGCGGCCTTGAGCGCGCCGGCTGGCCAATGGCATTTGACGCACAACCTGTTCAAGTTTCACGCCGCCTGCTACAGCACCCACTCGACCATCGAGGCGGTGGGCGAGCTGCGCCAGGCGCAGCAATTGACACCGGATGCGATTGAATCCATCGCGGTGCTGGCCGGCGAGGGCTGCAGCATCTGCAATATCCAGCAACCGCGCACCGGCCTGGAGGCTAAATTTAGCCTGCGCGCGGTCGCAGCCTTTACGCTGCTGGGCATAGACACCGCTGACCTACACACCTGGGACCGGGTCACAGAGCCCGAGGTGGAGGCGCTGCGCCAGCGGGTACAGGTCACACTGGTGCCCGGCATGAGCTTGAGCGAGTCGCGGGTGAGCATGAAGCTCAAGGACGGCCGCACGCTGGAGCGCCACTTCGACTGCGGCACCCCCAACCCCGACAAGCAGGCAGAAACGCGCAAGCTGCGCGCCAAGTTCAAGGCCCTGGTCACGCCGGCAGCAGGCGCAGACAAAACCCAGGCCCTGCTCGGCGCCCTGGAAAACTTCGAGCAAGCGGCCGATCTGCAAGCACTGCTGCGCCTGTGCCGACCCGATGCATCCCCGGCCAGTGCCGGACTTCAAACCCCTGAAAAAACAAGCTGATGACCTATCTCACCGAAGAGCGACTGATGCTGCAGGAGGCGACGCGCAAGTTCGCCATGCAGGAAGTGCTGCCCATTGCCAACAAGCTCGATCCGGAAAAAGGCGCGATCCCGATGAGCTTGCGCGACAAGATGGCCGAGTTGGGCTACTTCGGCATCAAGATGCCGACCGAATACGGCGGTCTGGACATGGGCTGCTTTGAATACTGCCTGATCTCCGAGGAGCTGGCTAGAGCCTGGATGAGCGTCTCCAGCATCATCCGCCACTCGATGGCGCACAGCATCATCCCGGGCTCGGCCTTCTCGCCCGCGCAGAAAGAAAAATACTTCAAGCGCATGGCCAGCGGGCAGTTTCTTGGGGCGCTGGCCATGTCCGAGCCGGGCACAGGCTCTGACATCTCGGGCCTGGCCACGCGGGCGCGGCGCGAGGGCAATGACTGGCTGATCACCGGCAACAAATACTGGTGCACCTTCGGCGATGGCGCCGACTTTCTGGTGGTCATCGCCCGCACCGACCCGAACGTCGACCCCAAACGCCGCCATCTGGGCTTGAGCGCCTTCATTGTGGAAAAGCCGCGCGGTGCCTGGCCGGCCGGCATCCAGGGCCATCCCATCCCCAAGATCGGCTACTTCGGCTGGAACACCTGCGAGCTCGCTCTGGACAACGTACGCGTGCCGGCCGAAAACATGCTGGGCGAAGAAGGCAAGGCCTTCTACCTGGTCACCTCCGGCCTGGAGAGCTCGCGCGCGCAAACCGCGGCCCGATCCATCGGTCTGGCCCGCGGCGCCCTGGAAGACGCCATGGCCTATGCCCAAGACCGGGTGCAGTTTGGCCAGCCCATTGCCCACTTCCAGGCGATACGTTTCAAGCTCGCGCACATGGCTGCGCAGATCGAGTCCTGCCGCCAGCTGATGTATTCGGTCTGCACCAAGATCGACGAAGGCCAGCGCTGCGACACCGAGGCCGCCATGGTCAAGTACCTGGCCGCTGAAATGGCCGAGGAAGTCACCAGCGAAGCCATTCAAATACTCGGCGGTGCGGGTTACACCACGCATTTCGCGGTCGAGCGCTACTGGCGCGACGCGCGCCTGACCAAGATCTTCGAAGGCACCTCGGAAATCCAGTTGCGGATCATCTCCGACGCCCTGCTGGGCAAGGTCAAGACCCCCGAGCTGACCAGCGGCCGCAACCCGATTGAAACCTCGGCCTAAATGACCTCGGCCTGACTCACCGAGGCCTGTATCAAATACCCCCGAACCCTGCCATGCAAACCTGCCAACTGCTGATCAACAACGAGTGGCTCGCCCCCGACTCCGGCCAATACTTTGACGCGCTCGACCCCTACTCGGGCCAGGCCTGGGCACAGGTACCCCAAGGCAATGCCAAAGACGTCGACAAGGCGGCCAAGGCGGCTGCCGCTGCCTTGCAAGGCCCCTGGGGCCAGATGTCGGCCACCGACCGTGGCGCCCTGCTCTACAAGCTCGGCGCCCTGATCGATAAAAACGCGGAGCAGCTGGCCAAAATCGAAAGCCGCGACAACGGCAAGCTGCTGAGCGAGGTGCTCGGCCAGGTCAGGTACACCGCCAAATACTTCTACTACTTCGGCGGCCTGGCCGACAAGATTCAAGGCGCGGTCATCCCCATCGACAAGCCCAAGGTCTTCAACTACACCCGCTACGAGCCTGTCGGTGTGGTGGCCACCATCACGCCCTGGAACTCCTCGCTGCTCTTGACCGCCTGGAAAGTGGCGCCGGCGCTGGCCGCAGGAAACACCATCGTCGCCAAGCCTTCGGAGCACACCTCGGTATCGATGTTCGAGCTCGGCCGGCTGTTCGTCGAGGCCGGCTTTCCGCCCGGCGTGTTTAACGTGATCACCGGCTTTGGCAAAGAGGTGGGCGAGCCGCTGATCGCCCATCCCGATGTGGCGGCAGTGGCTTTTACCGGCGGTGACGAGGGCGGACGCCGGGTGGCTGTGCAGGCCGCTCAGCACCTCAAGCGCTGCACGCTAGAGCTCGGGGGCAAGTCACCCAACATCGTGTTCGACGACGCCGACCTGGCCAACGCGGCCAATGGCGTGGTCACTGGTATTTTTTCGGCGGGGGGACAAACCTGCATGGCCGGCTCGCGCCTGCTGCTGCAAGAGAGCATCCACGACGAATTCATCGAGCGGCTGCTGGCCATTTGCAAGGACGCAAAAATCGGCAATCCGGCCGAGCCTGGCATACAGGTCGGGCCGGTGGCGACCAAGCCGCAGTTTGACAAGGTGATGAGCTATATCGGCATCGCCAAGGCCGAAGGCGCGGTGGTGACTCTGGGCGGCAATGCACGCACTGGCCCGGGCTATGGCGCTGGCCAGTTCGTCGAGCCCACCATATTTACCGGGGTGAGCAACCACATGCGCATTGCTCAGGAGGAGGTTTTTGGACCGGTGCTGTCGGTGCTCAAGTTCAAGGACGAGGCCGACGCGGTGCGCATCGGCAACGACATACGCTTCGGGCTGGCCGCCGGTGTCTGGACCCGCAGCCTGCACCGCGCCATGCACATGAGCGCCAAGCTGCGCGCCGGCACCGTCTGGATCAACAACTACCGCTCCACCAGCTTCACCACCCCGTTTGGGGGCTACAAAGACAGTGGGCTGGGCCGCGAAGGCGGGGTCGAGGCGGTCAAGGAGTTTCTGGAGGTCAAGAGCGTATGGATCTCCACCGAACTGGAAATGCCCGACCCCTTTATCCGCAAGTATTGAGCCGCTTTGGCAGAGGCAGTCAACCATGTATGAGAACCCATCTTTTGACAGCAGCTTCGACCTGCTGGTCATCGGCAGCGGCATCGCCGGCCTGTCTGCGGCGGTGGCCGCCGCTGCCGCCGGCGCCAAGGTGGCGGTGCTCGAGCGCTCAGCGCCCGAAGAGTTCGGCGGCAATACCCGCTGGACCGAGTCTTACTTTCGCATGAAGAATGAGGATGAAGTCAGCGACGACTTCGAAGAGCTGCTGGTGGCCAATGCCGGCCACCACATCGACCCTAACGTCATCGAAGCGGTGTCGCGGGACTATGCGCAGTGGCCGGGCTATGTGAAGGCCCATGGCATGCCCGACCCCGAGCTGGTCTCGACGCTGTCGACCCAGGCCGGGCCGACGGTGCAATGGCTCAAGAAATGGGGCGTGCGCTTTGCCGCCCTGCCGACTTACTTTGTGACGGCAGCCGCGCCGCGGCTCATGCCTGTGGGCGGCGGGCTGGCGCTGATCGAGGCGCTGCAGGAGCAGGCGCGCAAGCTGGGCGTGGCCCTTTATTTTGAGACCACCGCCCACCAGCTGACCCGACGGGACGCACAAGGCTTCCTGCAGGTCGGCGTGGTCAGCCAGGATGGTCAGGGCCATCAAATGGCGGCCCGCTCGGTGGTAATTGCCTCAGGTGGCTTCGAGGGCAACCCCGAAATGATGACGCACTACATCGGCCCGACCGCCCGATACATCCGGCCAGTGGCGCGCGGCGGCTACTACAACAAGGGCGAAGGCATACGGCTGGCCCTGGCCCTGGGCGCGGCTCCAGCGGGTGACTTCAGCTCCTTTCATGCAGAGCCGCTGGACCCGCGTTCACCGCTGCCCGAAGCGCTGGTGATGAACTTCCCTTACGGCATCCTGGTCAACCGCCAGGGCAAGCGCTTTGTGGACGAGGCGCCTGGGCCAGTGGACGTCAACTACGACCACATCTCGCGCGCCATCAAAGACCAGCCAGACGGCATTTGCTGGGTGGTGTTTGACCAAAGCATCGACGATGTGCCCAACTGGAAACGCAGCATACGCACCGACCAGCCGCCAGTGCAGTCCAGCAGCATCGCCGAGTTGGCCGAGCTGATCGAGGTCGATGAGCAGGGCCTGCAGCAAACGGTGAGCCAATACAACGCGGCCTGCGGCAAGGGCGAGTTCTCGCCGCTGAAGGTGGACGGCCTGGCCACCCAAGGGCTGGAGCCGCGCAAGTCCAACTGGGCCCGGCCTATAGGCCAGGGCCCCTTCATGGCCTACCCCATCATCGCTGGCGTGTGCTTTACCTACGGCGGCATCAAGACCAACAGCCGCGCCCAGGTGGTCGACAGCGACGGCCGCACAGTCCCTGGCCTGTACGCCGCCGGTGAGGCCACTGGCTTGTACTACCAGGTCTATACCGGGGCCACCTCGGTGCTGCGCGGCGCGGTGTTCGGAAAAATCGCGGGAGAGGACGCTGCACTGCAAGCGCGCAGCACCCAGCCATGAGCGGCTTTGGCCAGGGCGTGGCGGTGGTCATCGGCGGCAGCGGCGGCCTGGGGCAGGCCATCTGCCTCGAACTGGCCCGCCAGGGCTGCAATGTGGCCCTGAGCTACCGCAACAATGTCCAAGCCGCGCAGGCGGTGGTCGCTTCGCTGCAGGCGCTGGGCGTGCAGGCCCACGCTTTCGCTCTGCAACTGTCCGAGCGTGAGCAGGTGGCTGCGGCCTTGCAGGCTGTGCACCAGCAATTTGGCCGCATTCATACCGTGGTGTTTGCCTCGGGCGCCGACATCAGCATGGTGCATGTGGCCAACATCGACCCTGATGAATGGCAACGCACCATGGCCGGCGATCTCGATGGTTTTTTCCATGTGGTCAAAGCCAGCCTGCCGCTGATGCGCGCAGACGGTGGCGGCTCCTTCGTGGCCATCACCAGCGCCGGCACTGTTCGCCACCCGCCTATGGACATCCTCTCGACCGTACCCAAGGCCGGCATCGAAGCGCTGGTGCGCGGCATTGCCCGCGAGGAGGGCCGCTACCAGATCCGCGCCAACTCGGTGGCGCCAGGCATCGTCGACGGCGGCCTGTTCCTGCGCCTTAAGGAGCAGGTCAAGCCTGAGTTTGTGGATGCGATGCGGCGCAACACCGCGCTGCGCCGCTTCGGCACCGCCGAGGAGGTGGCCAAGGTGGCGGTATTCCTCGCCTCGGATGCGGCCGCCTACGTGACCGGCCAGCAATTGGCGGTGGACGGCGGCTATTCGGTATGAGTTCACGGGCCAGCGAAGAGTTGCGCCAGCGCCTGGAGGGCGCGGCCATCGTCCCGCTGGCCATGACGCTGCTGCAGCTCAGCGGCGACGAGCAGCTGCTCGAGAGCCTGCGGCCCCATGTTCGAGGAGCCTGGGAGCATCTGGAAAAAGTGCCCCCCGAACTGGCCGCCTCCATCCGCGACCGGCTGGTGCTTGAACTCGAGCGCATCGCCGCCGGCGGCGCACCTGCATGCCCAGTGCCGCCGCCTGAGCTGATGCAGCGCATGATGACGGTGGCCGTTGGCGAAGCGGTACATGAGGAATACATCCCCATGCTGCTAGAGCACATGCGCCTGGAGGGCCTGGACACCCCGCCACCGGCTGCTGCAAGCCAGCCCTCGGGCCTGATCGCGATCGTGATCGGCGCGGGCGCCTCCGGCATCTGCGCGGCGGTGCGGCTGGCTGAAGCGGGTATTGCCTACACCGTGCTGGAAAAGAACCCCCAACTGGGCGGCACCTGGTATGAGAACCGCTACCCCGGCTGCGCCGTCGATACACCCAACCATTTCTACCAATTCAGCTTCGAGCCCAACAACGACTGGCCCGACTACTTCTCACGCCAGCCCAGCATCCGCGCCTATCTGCAGCACTGCGCCCGCAAGTACGGCTTGCTGCCGCATCTGCGCCTGGGCTGCGAGGCCGAGGCGGCCCACTACGACGAGGCGCGCAAGCTCTGGCAGGTGCGCGCACGCACGGCCGAGGGCAAGATCGAGACGCTCGAGGCCAACGTCCTGATCTGCGCGGTCGGTCAGCTCAATCGTCCGATGATTCCTGCACTACCGGGCCTGCAAGACTTTGCCGGCCAGGTGCTGCATACCGGCGCCTGGGGCGAGGGCAGTTCGGTCAAGGGCAAACGGGTGGCGCTGATCGGCACCGGCGCGAGCGCGGTGCAGGTGGGTCCGGCCATCGTCGATGAGGTGCAGGCGCTGCATGTGATGCAGCGCTCGGGCGCCTGGGTGGTGCGCAGGCCCGGCATCGACAAGGCGGTCAGCGAAGAAAAAAAATGGGCCCTCAAGAACCTGCCCTACTACGCCGCCTGGTACCGCTTCCAGTTGTTCTGGGCCTTCGGTGACGGCTTGTTTGAAGCCCTCAAGATCGACCCCGACTGGGACGGCGGCAACCAGTCCATCAGCGCTTACAACGCGCAGCTGCGTGAGGCCATGGTTCGCCACATGCGGCGCGAGCTCGAAGGCGACGAGGCCCTGCTGGAAAAAGTCATCCCCACGTATCCGCCCTTTGGCAAGCGGGTGCTGGGCGACGCCGGCTGGTACCGCATGCTGCGGCGTGAGCATGTGGAGCTGGTCACCACCGACATCAGCCGTGTCGAGCCCCAGGGCCTGCGGCTGAGCGACGGCCGCCTTGTCGAGGTCGACACCCTTGTTTTTGCCACCGGCTTTCAGGCCGGCAAAATGCTCTGGCCTATGGACATCCGCGGCCGCGGCGGTGTGTCGATCCGTCAGGTCTGGGGTGATGACAACCCGCGCGCCTACCTGGGCATCACCGTGCCCGACTTCCCCAATCTCTTCGTCCTCTACGGCCCCAACACCAATGTGGGCCATGGCGGCAGCGCCATCTTCCTGGCCGAATGCCAGGTGCGCTACACCCTGAGCGTGCTGCAAGGCCTGCAAGCGCAGGGCGCGCGCGAAGCCGAAGTGCGCCGCGATGTGCACGACGCCTACAACGTCCTCATCGACGACAAACTCAGCCAGCTCTCCTGGAGCCACGCCAGCGTCACCACCTGGTACAAAAACTCCCAAGGCCGCATCGTCACCAACCAGCCTTGGCGTCTGGTCGACTACTGGAAGCTGACCCTGAGCGCAAAGATGGACGAATACCACTTGGAGCCTTGAGCAAAGGCCCATGCCCCCACCCCTGCCCTCCCCCACAGGGGGAGGGAGCATGAAAGCTGCATCGCGCCCGCACGGACCTCCCTCAACATTTTCTGAAACTTCGTTTTGGCCGTCAGCGCTGCGCCCTCAAAGCTCTGATTTGGACAGCTTGAAGCGCAATAACCCCTG
>CANHGF010000048.1 GCA_947460065.1 Comamonadaceae bacterium | reverse complement strand
TTCGGTCTCTTCGCTGTGGCCGCCCTGGTCCAAGACCAGCACTTCCTGCTGCAAAAAGAGGTGGTCGACCGCATGGTGGCGCCGCCCTCGTGCAGCCACTACGGGCGCTTGAGCGTCATGCTGCAGTGGCGCTATGAGATGGAGCAGGTCTTGTTGGTCGGGCCTGAGAGCTTCGATCCGCCGCCGCGCGTCGACAGCGCGGTGGTGCGCATGCGTCCGCTGGCCGATCCGCCCGTGCTCGATGCTGCGCTGCTTAGCGAGCTGGTGCAGGTGGCCTTCAGCCAGCGCCGCAAGCTGCTGCGCCACACCCTGGGGCCCTGGCTGGAGCAGCGCGGCTGCCAGCGGCCTTTTGATCTGCAGCGCCGCGCGCAGGAGGTGCCAGTGGCCGAGTATGTGGCACTGGCGCAAAGCCTGCCTTGATCGCGCAGCGCCCACGAAAAAGCCCGCCGACTGGCGGGCTTTTTCATGGGCAAGATCGCTGCGCGCTTTAAGCGGCGGCGAGCCAATAGCCGGCGTTGAACGGGCTGCTCATGCGCAGCGCCAAGGGCGATACATCCACCAACTTGTCGGTAGGCATCACCTCGCCGCCTTCGTCTGCTTGCTGGGCCTCGCTGGCCCGTTCCCCCTGGCCAATTTCCGGGGAACGGGCTACAGAAAAGAATAGAAACATCGGAAGGGTATCTTCCGGTCAGCCCAGTAGTCTGAGGCGTCGCGGAAGATGTCGAGCAACTGCTCGCGCGCTTCCTTGTCAAATTTGGCGTTGGCTGGAATGTGCTCGAGCACCACGATAAAGCCCGGCTGCTGACCCGATTTGTGAACCAGATCGGTCATGCAGTCGTAGAGCGCATCGAAGTTCTTGCCGAAGTGCGAGGGGAAGGTGTACTGCGCCGCGATCATGTCCAGTACGTCCTGCTTGCTCTGGGCGTTGGCCAGGTTGGCATACAGGAAGTGGTGGCCAAGTTCAGTGGCGGCCTCCTGCAAGTCCTGCACGCGAAAAGCGCGTATGGACTGAACAATGTTGGGCCTCACAGTACGAAGTGGTGTGTCCATCTCCGTGGTTCTTTCCATGAAAAGCTCAGGTTGAAAAGGTAAAAACAAAACTGTTGGAGCCGCAGTGCCTTCACTGCACGATCCGTCTGAAACTCGCGTAATGGTCCTCGGTGTAGTAGCAGGCGTCCGGGGCTTTGGCTTGCTGGCCCCCACAGACGATCCGGCGTGCACCCCGGTGACCGACCCCTGGCGTCCTCACTGTGTATTCGCGGTAGTAGCCGCGCGGGTGGGTGGGCAATATGCGCTCCCGATTCCCGAACACTGTGCCGTCCTTGTCATACTTGAAGGGCCCGCCCTGGTAGATCAAGATCAACACTTGTTGACCTTGTTCGGGCAGCTGCGCCTTGGCAATCGTGGTTTCGGCCGGTTTATCAGCTGTGTTCGGCGTCTTGGCAATGGCCGGAAGACCGAAAACGGTCGTCAGGGCCAGCAGGACCGAGGCCAGGGTATGGCGCCAGCCACTCCCCAATTTGCACAACATGAAAAACCTTTCCTGAACTTCAGGGGCCAACTCGCGACGGCTGCGCGGGTTAACCCTTAACTTTCAGGCCATTAGTGTGACGGATGTGCATAAAAAAAGCAAGGGCTAACCCGCATCAGCCTACCGGAGAGGCAGGTTTTATCGGCGGGTAAGTTAGCCTTTGCTATCTCGCTGACCTAGCCGCCGGCAGTTTTTCTCAGCCGGCAGGCCTTGCTAGCGGCTGGCGTTGGCGTCGGCGACAGTCAGGGCGGTCATGTTCACGATGCGCCTGACGGTGGTGCTTGCTGTCAGGATGTGCACCGGTTTTGCCGCCCCGAGCAGCACCGGCCCGATGGCGATGTTGCCGCCAGCGGCGGTCTTGAGCAGGTTGTAGGAAATATTGGCGGCGTCGATGTTAGGAAGCACCAACAAATTGGCCTCACCGGCCAGGGTGCTGTGTGGCATGACGGCTTGCCGGCCTTGCGCGTCCAAGGCGATATCCCCATGCATCTCGCCGTCGACCTCTAGCCAGGGCGTTTGCTCGCGCAGCAATTGCAGGGTGCGCCGCATCTTGAGAGCGCTGGGCTGGTCGGAGGAGCCGAAGTTTGAATGCGACAGCAGGGCGGCCTTGGGCTTGAGGCCAAAGCGCATCATTTCTTCGGCCGCCATGGTGGTGATCTCGGCCAGCTGCTCGGCCGTAGGGTCATAGTTGACGTGGGTATCGACCAGAAACACCTGCCGGCCTGGCAACATCAGCCCGTTCATGCAGGCGTAGGTGCTGACGCCGGCGCGTTTGCCCACCACCTGGTCAACATGGTTGAGGTGGATCTGGGTGGTGCCCCAGGTGCCGACGATCAGGCCGTCTACGTCGCCTTTGTGCAGCAGCATGCTGCCGATCAAGGTGAGTCTGCGCCGCATCTCGATTTTGGCCATCTGCGCGGTCACGCCGCGCCGCTCCATCATGCGGTGATAGGTCTGCCAGAAGTCGCGGTAGCGTTCGTCGAGCTCAACATTGACCACCTCGTAGTCCCGCCCTTGACGCAAACGCAGGCCGAACTTGGCGATGCGCTGCTCGATCACCGCAGGCCTGCCGATCAGGGTGGGGCGCGCCAGCCCTTCGTCGACCACGATCTGGCAGGCGCGCAGCACCCGCTCTTCCTCACCCTCGGCGTAGGCCACGCTCTTGCGGGTGGCCATCTTGGCTGAAGCAAAAATCGGCTTCATGGTCGTGCCTGAAGCGTAGACAAAGCTTTGCAGCCGCTCCAGATAGGCGTCCATGTCGGCAATCGGCCGCTGGGCCACGCCACTGTCGGCTGCCGCCTTGGCCACCGCAGGCGCGATCTTCATCATCAGCCGGGGATCGAAGGGCTTGGGGATCAGGTATTCGGGGCCGAAGGCCAGCTTTTCACCCACATAGGCGGCGGCCACCACCTCGCTTTGCTCGGCCTGCGCCAGCTCGGCAATCGCGTGAACGGCAGCGATTTCCATCTCCAGGGTGATGGTCGAGGCACCCGCGTCGAGCGCACCCCGGAAAATATAGGGAAAGCACAGGACGTTGTTGACCTGGTTGGGGTAATCGGTGCGGCCGGTGGCGATGATGGCGTCGTCGCGCACCGACTTCACATCTTCGGGGGCAATCTCCGGGTTGGGATTGGCCAGCGCAAAAATGATGGGGCTTTTGCCCATGCTGCGCACCATCTCGGGCTTGAGCACGCCGCCGGCTGACAGTCCCAGGAACACATCGGCGCCGACGATCACCTCACTGAGGTGGCGGGCTGCAGTTTTTTGGGCGAACTGGATCTTGTCTTCGTCCATCAGTTCGGTGCGGCCTTCATAGACCACGCCGGCCAGATCGGTCACGAACACGTTTTCCCGCCGAATGCCCAGATGCAGCAGCAGGTTCAGGCAGGCCAGCGCCGCTGCGCCGGCGCCCGAGGTCACGAGTTTGACCTCCCCCGGTTTTTTGCCAGCGATCTTGAGCGCATTGATCATGGCCGCGCCCACGGTGATGGCGGTGCCGTGTTGGTCGTCGTGGAACACCGGGATTTTCAGGCGCTTGCGCAGCTCGCGCTCCACATAAAAGCAATCGGGCGCCTTGATGTCTTCCAGGTTGATCGCGCCAAAGGTCGGCTCCAGCGCTGCGATCACCTCCACCAGGCGCGCCGGATCTTGCTCATTGATTTCGATGTCGAACACGTCGACACCGGCAAACTTCTTGAACAGAACCGCCTTGCCCTCCATCACCGGCTTGGAGGCCAGGGGGCCGATGTTGCCCAGACCGAGCACGGCAGTGCCGTTGGTGATCACTGCCACCAGATTGCCGCGGCTGGTGTATTTGTAGGCGTTGTTCGGGTCCTTGACGATCTCCTCACAGGGCGCGGCCACCCCGGGCGAGTAGGCCAGGGCCAAATCGCGCTGATTGGTCAGCTGCTTGGTGGCGGTGATCGCCAGCTTGCCCGGCGTCGGCAGCTCGTGATAGATGAGCGCTGCGCGGCGCAGACCTTCCCGCCGGTTGTTTTGGTCGTCGGCTTGGTGGGTGGGCATGTCTACTCCTGCTTTGAGTCTTCTGGGGGCGCGGGCTTGTCGCTGTTGCGACTGTTTACAGATTGTAGGTGGGGGTGCCTATCGCCCAGGCCCCGCCAGTATGGTGTCTTGAGCTCGGACGGTTTTTACTTTGGCGCAAAGATCACGGCGGCACTTGCGCAGCGACTTCACCGGCCACCCCTGCGCGGATTCAGCGGGCCACGCCCAGCAGGCTGTCGAGCAGTTCGGGCTGGGCCTGCAACTGCGCCGCCGTCCCCTGGTGCACCACGGTGCCGCGATCGAGCACCACCGTCTGGTGCGAGATGGCCAAAATGGCTTGGGGATGCTGCTCCACGATGATGGCGCTCAGGCCCTCTTCGCGGGTGATGCGGGCGATCGCGCGCAGCAACTCCTCGACGATGATGGGCGCCAGGCCCTCCAGAGGCTCGTCGAGCAGCAACAGGCGCGGGTTGAGCACCAGCGCCCGCGCGACGGCCAGCATTTGCTGCTCGCCGCCCGACAGTTGCGTGCCCAAATTACCTTTGCGTTCGGCCAGGCGCGGGAACATCTGATACACCGACTGCGGGCTCCAGGGGCCAGGTCTTGCCACTGCGGTCAGGTTTTCATGCACCGTCAGCGACTTGAAGATATTGCGCTCCTGCGGTACCCAGCCTATGCCGGCGGCAGCGCGTTCGAAAGAGGGCAGGCGAGAGAGGTCGACCTGCTGGTTGCCCACGCCCAGATAAATGCGCCCGCCATGCTGACGGGTGGCGCCAGCCAGGGTGTTGATCAGCGTGGTCTTGCCGGTGCCATTGCGCCCCAGCAAGGCCAGCGTCTGGCCCTGCTCCAGTGCCAGACTCACGCCCTGCAGCACCACCGCCTCGCCGTAGCCGGCGCGCAAATCCTCGATACGCAGCAGCTCAGCCATGACCATCCTCCCGCGCAGCATCGGTGCCGTGGCCCAGATAAACCGCCTTGACCCGCTCGTCGTTGGCAATCGCCTCGGGCTCGCCTTCGGTCAGGACCGCGCCGTTGACCAGTACCGTCATGTACTTGGCGAAGCTGAAAACCAGGTCCATATCGTGCTCGATCAGCAGCACCGACACATCAGCCGGCAGTGCGGCCACTGTTTGCAAAAGCTCTTCTCGCTCACCTGCGGCAACGCCCGCCACCGGCTCATCGAGCAGCAAGACCCGTGGCTCGCAGGACAGGGCAATCGCGATCTCCAGCAGGCGCCGCTTGCCATAGGGCAAGACCCGGGTGGGCTGGTTCATCACCTCGCTCAGGTGAAAGCGCTCGAGCAGCTGCTCGCAACGTGCCATGACCTGTGCGCTTCGGCCAAGCTTTTGCCACCAGCGCGCGCCCAGCCCCTGCTGGCGCGAGACGGTCAGCGCCAGGGTCTGCAGCGGGCTCAGGCTGTCAAACAGCTGGTTGATCTGAAAAGTGCGCACCATGCCGCGCTGCACCCGCAGGTGTGGCGGCAGATCGGTGATGTCCTGCCCGTCGAGCACGATGCGGCCCTCTGTGGGAGGCAGCACGCCGGTCAGCAGATTGATCAAGGTGGTCTTGCCCGCTCCATTGGGCCCGATCAGCGCGTGACGCGCGCCCTTCTTGAGCTCCAGCGTCACATGGTCGGTGGCGGTGATGCCGCCAAAGCGTTTGACCAGCTGCTGCGCGTGCAGCACGGTGGTTTGGGCCTCGCGCTCGCTCATCGCGCCCCCTCGGTCTTACTGCGGGCAAACCAGCTGCGCGGCCTGACCAGACGCTCGCGGCCCACCAGCACGAGCACCACCAGGAAAAGGCCCAGCCAGAAGGTCCAGTACTGCGGCGTGATGTTCGAGAGCACATCCTGCATGACCTTGAACACCGCCGCGCCGAAGATACCGCCGTAGAGCCAGCCGGTACCGCCGATCACCAGCATCAGCATCACATCGGCCGAGCGGTGAATGTCGAACAGGTCCAGCGATGCGAAGCCGGTGGTCTGCGTCAGCAGCGCGCCAGCCATGCCGGCGATGCCTGCCGCCAGGGTGTAGACCGAGGCCAGGCGTGAGGCCACCGGGATGCCGATGGACATGGCGCGCAGCCGGTTGTCGCGGATGGCCATCAGCGTGGCGCCGTAGGGCGAATGCACCACCCGCCGCAGCACCAGGAACACCAGCAGCAGCACGGTCAGCGAATACAGCGCGGCCGTTCGCCCGAACAGGTCGAACTCGAAGCGGCCCAGCAGCGGCCCCATGGTCACGCCTTGCAGGCCGTCGGCGCCGCCGGTCAGCCAGTCCAGCTTGTTGGCCAGCTCATACAGGATGAGTGCAAAGCCCAGGGTGACCATCAGGCGGGTCAGGTCGTTGCCGCGTAGCACGGTCAGTGACATGAGCGCGCCGGCCAGGGCCGACACCACTGCCGCCAGCAGCAGACCGGTCAGCGGATCGGGGCTGATGTGCTTGGCCAGCAGGCCCGCCGCATAACCGCCCAGGCCGAAGAACGCGGCATGGCCTAGAGAGACGATGCCGCTGTAGCCCAGGATCAGGTCCAGCGAAATCGCGAACAGCGCCACGATCGCGATCTCGTTGATGATCAGCGCGTGAGTGGGCAGGGCCAAAGGCGAGGCCAGCAAGGCCAGCCAGAGCGCCACTTCCCAGGCCTTCATGCGGCTGGCGCCGAGCAAAGCGTCTTGCGCTTTCATCTTATTTGCCCCCTTGCCGCACGAACAGGCCTTGCGGCCGCCAGACCAGGATCACGATCATCAGTGTGTAGACGATGAAGGCGCCCAGCTTGGGGATGTAGTATTTGCCCGCCACATCGGCGATGCCCAGCAGCAGCGCCGCCAGCAGCGGCCCACTGATGGAAGAGGTGCCGCCGACGGCCACCACGATCAGAAAATACACCATGAACTTGAGCGGAAAGTTCGGGTCCAGGCCAAGCACCTCGGCGCCCAGCGCGCCGCCCAGACCGGCCAGCCCCGAGCCGACCGCGAAGGTCGAGAGAAACACCTGATTGACGTTGATGCCCAGGCCGGCGGCCACCCGCTGGTCGTCGACCGAAGCGCGCAGCCGGCTGCCAAAGCGGGTGCGTGAGAGGATGAACTGCAAGACCACCGTCAGCGCCAGACAGACTGCGACGATGAACAGCCGGTAGTGGCCCATGCCCAGCTGCCAGGCACCGCTGCCCAGCTCGGTGCGGCCCTTGAGCCATTCCGGCAGCTGCAGGATCTGCTGCGTCGAGCCAATGAAGTAGTCCACGCTGGCAATGGCCATGAACACCAGCCCGATAGAAAACAGCACCTGATCCAGGTGCGGCCGGTGGTACAGCGGCCGGTAGAGCGTGCGCTCGAGCAGCGCGCCAATCAGCGCCGCGCCTAGAAAGGCCGCGGGCAGACACAGCAAAAAAGGCAGCCCCAGGCGCTGCATCAGCAGCACCGTGATGTAACCGCCGACCATGGCAAAGGCGCCGTGGGCCAGATTGATGAAATTCATCAGGCCCATGGTCACCGACAGGCCCACGGCCAGGATGAACAGCAGCATGCCGTAGGCGATGCCGTCAAACAGGATGGTCAGCATGAGAAACGTTCGTGCAGGGCTTCAAGGCCGAACCGATGGGGTCCGGCCCCGCACCATTAGCGTGCCTTGCCCGGATCCTTCACGTCCTTGATCACGTCGAATTCGACGTTCCAGAGCTGGCCGTCCTTCTTCTCGACCTTGCGCAGGTAGATGTTGTGCACCACATCGCGGGTTTGCGCGTCGATGAACATGGGCCCGCGCGGGCTTTCAAAAATCTGGCCCTTCATGCCCGCCAGCAGCGCGTCGCCGCCCTGGCCCTTGGCGGCCTTGGCCGCTTCGTAGATCACCCGCATGCCGTCATAGCCGCCGGCGGCCATGAAATTGGGACGCAAGCCCTTGTTGGCCTTGGAGAACTCGGCCACGAATTTCTTGTTCGCAGCAGAGGGGTGGAAGGCCGAATAGTGGTGGGAGGTGACCACGCCCAGGGCGCCGTCGCCCATGTCATTGAGCTGGTCGTCGTCGGTCACATCGCCGGTACCGATCAGCTTGATGCCCGCCTTGTCCATGCCGCGCTCGAGGAACTGCTTCATCACCGCTGCGCCCGCGCCCGAGGGCACGAACACGAAGAGTGCATCGGGTTTGATGTCGCGCACTTTTTGCAAGAAGGGCGCGAAGTCGGGGCTGCGCATCGGAACCCGCAGCGTCTCGGGCACCTGACCGCCATTGAACAGCAGCCTGTCCTTGAAGAATTTTTCTGCATCCAGGCCCGGTCCGTAGTCCGACACCAGGGTGACCACAGTTTTGATGCCGTTTTTCGGCGCCCAGTCGGCCAGGGCCACCGAAGCCTGCGGCAGGGTAAAGCTGGTGCGCACCACATAAGGCGAAGCCAGGGTGATGCTGGAGGTAGCGGCAGCCATCACCACCATGGGTGTCTTGGACTGGGTGGCAATGGGCGCCACCGCCAGCGCCGAGGGCGTGATGCCGAAGCCGGCCAGCACATGCACCTTGTCGTTGACCACCAGCTCCTGGGCGATGCGGCGGGTCACATCAGGCAGCGAGGTGTCGTCCTTGACGATCAACTGGACCTTCTTGCCGGCCACGGTGTCGCCGTGCTGCGCCATGTACAGGCGCGCTGCTGCTTCGATCTGGCGGCCGGTGGTGGCCTGCTGCCCGGTCATGGGCAGGATCAGACCGATCTTGAATACATTGTCCTGGGCGAGCGCTGCGGGCGCGGCGATGGCGGCTGCGGCGGCCACGGCGGCTGCGCTGAATTGACGGCGTTTCATGGTGGGCTTCCTTTAGATGGGGGATCGGTCCCGCTGCACTTTGCGTGATCGGGCTTGGCTCAGGGGCCGGGTTAGGACTGGGGTTTGTATCCGATTTTCAAGGGGGAGCGGTCAAAAGGGCTCTATTGATGGGGCCGGGCGGCATCTTCAGCTGCCGCGCCGGCGTATCAGTCTGACCCCGGGCAGGCTGTCCAGGTCTCGGCTTTGGCCGACGGCGCGCAAATTGCGCTGCGCCAGGCGCGAATGTTCGCACATGATGGCCTGGGCCCGGGTTCCCTCGCCTTGTTCTATGGCTTCGAGGACCTGCCGGTGCTGGTCCTGGGCCACGATCAGCATGTCACGGGCGCGGCCGGAATTGGCCTGCGCCACCACGAAGCCCGAAGGTGAGGCAAAGGGCAGACGCACCACCCGTTCTAGCTCCTTGGCGATGACCGGGCTGGCCGCCATCTCGCACAGCAGGCTGTGAAAGCGCTCGTTGAGCCCGACATAGCGCGAGAAAGACTCGTCATCCAGGGCCGGCGCTGCCAGCACCTGGTCGATCTGGTCCAGGCACAGCCTGGACTCGCCCAGCAGCACCTGGGGTGCCCCGCGCTCGGCCGCCAGCCTGGCCAGCAGGCCTTCGAGCGTGCCGCGCAGTTCGATGGCATCGCTGATGTCGCGTTCGGAAAACGTGCGCACGGTGTATCCACCCCCGGGCAGAAGGTCGAGCAGGCCTTCCTGCTCCAGTCGCATCAGGGCGGCGCGTATCGGCGTGCGCGAGACACCCAGACGCTCGGCCACCGCCACTTCGCCGATGCGGCTGCCTGCCGGCAGCTCGCCAGCCAGCACCATTTCGCGCAGTGCCAGCAGTGCCTTGACCGCCTGCGAGCCGGAAGGCTCGGGCTCGGTCAATACCTTCATGGGCCGGGCTGCTGAATTCTCCATGTATCCAATGTATCAGATGTAAATGGCCTAACCCCCTACTTCAATGAAAAACCAAGGGATTTAATAGAGCAAACAACCTTTACTGTATACATTGAGTATCCATGACGCTATAGTTTGGTCGTCCCTTCCTTGCTTTGGAGCCCTGCATGTATCCCAAAAACGCTTGGTACGTTGCCTGTACCCCGGACGAAATCGATGGCAAGCCCCTGGGCCGCATGGTCTGCGGCGAATCTATGGTGTTTTATCGGGCGGGCGATGGTCAGGTTGCGGCCCTGGAGGATTTTTGCCCTCACCGTGGCGCTGCGCTGTCTCTGGGCCGGGTCTGTGAGGGCAAGTTGGTCTGTGGCTATCACGGTCTGGTCATGGGCTGCGACGGGCGCACCGAATCCATGCCCGGCCAGCGGGTGGGCGCTTTCCCGGCCATCCGGGCCTACCCGGTGGTCGAACGCTATGGCTTCATCTGGGTCTGGCCGGGCCAGGCCGAGCTGGCCGAGCCGGCCCTGCTGCCCAAGCTGGAGTGGGCAGACAGCCCCGATTGGACTTACGGCGGTGGGCTCTACCATGTGGCTTGCGACTACCGCCTGATGATCGACAACCTCATGGACCTGACCCATGAAACCTATGTCCATGCCAGCAGCATCGGACAAAAGGAGATTGACGAGGCGCCGGTGAGCACCCGCAGCGTGGGTGACGAGGTGATCACCAGCCGCTTTATGAACAATGTGATCGCCCCGCCCTTCTGGGCCGACAACCTGCTTGCCAACGGCCTGCCGGCCGACCAGCCGGTCGACCGCTGGCAAATCTGTCACTTCAGCCCACCGAGCCATGTGATGATTGAAGTGGGCGTGGCCCTGGCCGGCCGTGGTGGCCATCAGGCCGCTCCTGAGCACAAGGCCGCAAGCATCGTGGTCGACTTCATCACCCCCGAGACCGAGACCTCCATCTGGTATTTCTGGGGCATGGCGCGCAACTTCAGGGTCGGCGACAGCGCCCTGACCGAGCAGATCCGTCAAGGGCAGGGCAAGGTTTTCGCCGAGGACACTGCGGTGCTGGAGGCCCAGCAACGCAACCTGACGCTCTATCGCAACCGCAAGCTGCTCAAACTTAACATCGATGCCGGTGGCGTGCAGGCGCGCCGCATCATTGACCGGCTGCTGGCCCAGGAGCAGCCCAGCGGTCCGTCCCAGGCCCTGGCTGCCTAAGTCGGATCGCAAGCTATCGCTGCCGAGCTGCGCTACCATCGCCCCACTTCAAAATTCGGAGACCCTTCCATGACCGCCCAACTCCCCGCCCGTTACGACCATGTCGGCAGCTTTTTGCGCCCCGCTTACCTGCTGGAGGCGCGCGAACAAAAGGCCAAGGGCCAGATCACGGCCGAGCAGCTGCGCGCGGTCGAAGACAAGGCGATTGCCGAGATCGTCAAGTTCCAGCAGGACGTGGGCCTGAAGGCGATTACCGACGGAGAGTTCCGCCGCACCTATTTCCACATCGACTTCCTCGAGCAGCTCGGCGGTGTGGTGACCGACATTCCTCTGTCGGTCCTGCAGCCCGACGGCACCACCCACCTGGCCCCGCCGGTGATCCG
>CANHGF010000047.1 GCA_947460065.1 Comamonadaceae bacterium | reverse complement strand
GGTCATGCGCCGGCACAAAGAAAAACGGGTGGTGATGGATGCAGGGCGCGTCAGTCACCTGCCGCAGCCGCGCGCCGGTGCGAGCGTCGGTGTGCCAGCGCGACTCGCTCGGGTGCAGCTGCCCCTTGGACATGCGCTATTCGGGCTTGAAGCCGGCCCCGCGCAGCAGTTCGGCGTTTTGCGCTACATCGGCGGCGATGAAGCGGGTGAACTGCTCCACGCTTTCGGTGATGCCATCAATGCCCAGGGCGGCAAAAGCGCCACTGCGGTTGAGTTCGGCCACCGCCTCGTTGACCGCGTTGTTGAGAAATTGCACCCGGTCGACCGGCGTGCCCAGCGGCGCCCAGATGCCATACCAACTGGTGTAGACCAGACCCGGCATGCCGCTTTCGGCAGCGGTGGGGATGTCAGGCGCAATCGAGCTGCGCTTGGCCGAGGTGGTGACCACCGGCTTGACCTTGCCGGTCTTGGCCATGGGCAGCAGGGCAATGATGGAATCCATCAGGATCTGGGCATGGCCGCCGGCCACGTCGACCAGTGCCGGAGCGGTGCCTTTGTAGGGCACGGTAGTAATCTTTAGATTGGATTTTTGCGCCAGCAGCAAGGTGGCCAGGTGGCTGGGTGCGCCCATGGCCGGCAGTGCGGCAGTCCACTTGTCCGGGCTCTGGCGGGCCGATTGCACCACCTCGCCGAGCTTTTGTTCGGGCAGGTTGGGCGAGATCACCAGCAGCAGCGGCGCCTCACCCACCCGCGCCACCGGCGCGAAGTCGGTCACCGGGTCGTAGGGGGCTTTGGCCATCACCTGCTTGGCCAGAACATGGGTGGCGCCAGAAAACAGCAGCGTGTAGCCGTCGGCCGGTGCGATTTGCACCGCCTTGCCGCCCACGCTGCCGTTGGCGCCGGCGCGGTTTTCTACCACCACCGACACGCCCAGGCGCGATTGCATCTGGCGCGCGATCAGCCGGCCGGCGGTATCGACGCCACCGCCTGGCGCAAAGGGCACGATCATCTTGATCGGCGCGTCCGGAAACCGACTTTGGGCCCAGGCGGGCAGCAGACTTGAGCCCAGCAGCAGGGCTGCGCAGCAATACCAACGGCGATGCATAGAAGGCTGTTTCATGGGTCTTCCTTAGGTTGTTGCATCAGGCGATGCCACGGTGTTCCTCGATAGAGGCGATGCTGGTGTGCAGGGCGTCGAGCAGATCGGCCCATTCTCGCGGACGCAGGCCGTGGCCGGTTTGCGCCAGGGTTTGCAGCAATTCGGCCAGCGGGCGCTGGCCCAGGCCCTGATCGGCCTGGGCCAGTGCCGGTTCGATCAGGCTGGCCAGGCGGGGCTGATGGCCAAAGCGCTGCTGCAGATGGTCGAGGATCATGCCGTCGAGCATCGCCATGTCGATGGCCGCCTCGCCGGCGCAGACGCAGCCCATGGCCAGGCCGATGCGGCCCTGGCCGCAGCGCTGCCAGCGCGCAAACAGCAGCGTGGCTCGCAGACACAGGCTGCTTCGGTCCAGCGCAGGGCCGGCTGTAGCGTGCGGCCGGCGTGTCAGGGCGGGCGCAGCACCGGCCGTGGCGCGGGCGCTGCGGCGCGCTCGGGCGGCCAGTTGCGACAGCGCCTGTTTCATGGCGAGCCTGCCGTGTCCAGGCCATGTTCGGCCCGCTCCTGCGCGGTCGGCTCGACGGCGTAGGTCTGGCGTGCCTCCTGTGCACTGATATAGCCCATCCGCAGGTCGCGCAGCACCGCGCTTCTGTCGCGCAACTCGGGCGGGCCAAAGCCGCCGCCGCCGCCCGAATGCAGCACATAGGATTCGCCCGCTTCCAGCCGCATATTGACCTTGCCGCTGCTGTAGAGGGTCAGGCTGCCATCCTTTTTGCGGGTGCCGACCTGGTTGCCCTGGGCGCTGTGGCCGCCCAGCAGGCCCCAGGGCGGGTGCTTGACCCGGTCGATGCGGGTCTGGTAGTTGATGCGGGCCAGCGCCATCACCTCGGCCTGCGCGCCCAGGCCGCCGCGGAATTGGCCGGCACCGCCCGAGCCTTCGCGCAGCTGGTAGTACTTGACCAGCAGCGGGAACTTGTTTTCCACCTGCTCGCTCGGCCCGTTGTGGGTATCACCGTCATTCATGCAGACCGTCACATTGACGCCATCTTCATTGTGCTTGGCGCCCCAGCCGCCACCGATCAGGCCGCCCAGGTAGATCCACAGCTTGCCGTCGCGTGGGTGTATGCCGTTGACGTTGGCGATCATCAGGTCGGCATGGTGGCCTGCGATGGTTTTCTCGGGGATGGCCTGGGCCAGCGCCTTGAAGATGGTGTCGACCACCGTCATCGGATAGGTCATCCACACCCGCATGGCTGAAGGGTGCTGGGCGCTGACGACTGTCCCTGGCGGCAAGATAACTTTGAGCGGGCGGAAGTTGCCGTCGTTGATCGGATGGTCGCTGGCCAGGGTCAGGCATTTGAAGGCCACCTGCGCGCAGGCCACGCCCGCGCCGGAGTTGTAAAAGCCCTTGACCTGCGGGCTCATACCGCTCAAGTCGACCGTCATCTGGTCGCCCTGGATGATCACCTTGACCCGGATCGGGATGGGCTGATCGATGTCAACCGCATCGTCGTCCATGAAGGACTCGGCCTCGTAGACCCCGTCAGGCATGGCGCTGACCTGGGCGCGTGCCTCGGCCTCGGTGTGGTCCATGATGGCGTCGATGGCCAGCTGCCAGGGGCCGGCGCCATAGCGCTGCAGCATGTCCTGCATATGCCGCGCACCCACCCGGCAGGCCGACAGCTGTGCTTCCAGGTCACCGGCGGCGCGGTCGCGGCGGCGCACATTCATCAAGATGAGCTCGCGCATTTCCTCGTTGAGCACGCCTACGCGGTGGTATTTGACCAGCGGGATCTGCAGCCCTTCGGCGTAGATGTCGGTGGTCACGCCGTTGAGGATGCCGCCAATGTCCTGCCAATGGGCCATGCAGGTGGAAAACGCGACGATCTCGCCCTGGTGGAAGATCGGAATGGAGAACGTCAGGTGATTGAGGTGCGCGCCGGTGATGTAGGCGTCGTTGGTCAGCAGGATGTCGCCGGGGTGGATGTTCTCCAGCCCCCAGTAGGCGATCTTGGCCTTAACCACATCACTCATACCGCGGATGAACATCGGCAGGCCCAGGCCGATGGACAGGGTCTGGCCGTGGCGGTCGAACAGGCCCACGGTGAAGTCCAGCGCCTCGTAGATGATCATGTTGTAGGAGGTGCGCATCAGTACCGACTTCATCTCCTCGGTGGCGGCCACCAGGCTGCCACGCACCAGTTCCACCGTCACCGGGTCGGCGCGGCTGATGGCGCTGCTGCGGGAGGCAGAACGGGAGGTCGGGCGGGCAGCGGTGCGGGTCTTGCGCGGGCCGGTCGATGCTTGGGCGGTGGCGGACTTGGGTGTGCGGGGCTTGCTCATGGTCGGGGCGTTTTTTTAGTGCGAGCCGGCGCTGAGCGCCACGGCGATGTGCAGATTGCCATAGGCGTCCACATGCAGGCGGTCGCCCGGCTGTAGCACGGTTGTGCTGGCATGCTCTTCAATCAGCGCCGGCCCGACCAGGCGGTTGTTGGCGCGCAAGGCCTCGCGGGCATACACCGGCGTGGGCAGCCAGCCCTCGGGCTCGAAGTAGACCTGACGCTGGCCCCGCTTGGCTGCCGCTGGGGGCACCCGGCTGCCGCTGGCGATTTTCTCGAGCACTGGCTTCTTCAGCACGCCGATGATGGTGCTGCGCAGACTGACGATTTCCGCCGGCTCGTGGGGCGAGCCGCGGCCGTAGCGTTCACGGTGTGCCTCGTCGAATACCGCCTTGATCGCCGCAAGCGACTTGCGCCGAAAGGCTGCGGCAGGGATTTCCACCGTGACCGCATGTTCCTGCCCGATGTAGCGCATGTCCAGGTGGCGGCGCAGCATGATGCGCCGCTCACCCACATCGGCATCTTGCAGGGTCTGCAGGCCCTGCGCCTCCAGATCGGCAAACCATTGCTCGAGCTGGGCCAGGCTGAGCTCGGCCAGGGTGATGAAGTGCGAGCGCACCAGATCCCGCCTGAAGTCAGCCAGCAGCATGCCAAAGGCCGAGAAGTGCCCCGGTGCACGTGGGATCACGACATGAGGCATGCGCAGCTCGCGCGCCACCATGGAGGCGTGCAGGGGACCAGCGCCGCCGTAGGCGAACATATAGGGGAAGGCGCCGGTGTCCAGGCCGCGGTCGGTGGTCACGCCCCGAACCGCATGCGACATGGCTGCGGCCGCGATGCGCAAGATGCCCGAGGCCGCCTCGGTGCTGCTCATGCCCAGGGGCTTGGCGATGTTGGTGCGCATGGCGCGCTCGGCCGCAGCCAGGTCCAGCTGCATCTCGCCGCCGAGAAAGTGCTTGGGGTCCAGGCGGCCGAGCAGCACATTGGCGTCGGTGACGGTGGGCGCGGTGCCGCCCAGGCCGTAGCAGGCCGGGCCGGGGCTGGCGCCCGCGCTCTGCGGGCCCACCCGCAGTGCGCCGGTGCTGCTCAGGCTGGCCAGGCTGCCGCCGCCAGTGCCAACCTCGTGGATGTCGATCATCGGTGTCAGCAAGGGCAGGCCGCTCTGGTAGCCGCCGATCATCACGCTGTTGGCCACCAGCGCCTGATGGTGTCGCACCACGCCGGCCTTGGCGGTGGTGCCACCCATGTCAAAGGCAATCGCGTTGTCGATGCCCAGCGCCGCGCACAGCGCCTGGGTGCCGATCACCCCGGCGGCCGGCCCGGACTCCATCATGCGCACACAGTCTTGCCGGGCTTCACCCAGTGCATAAAGTCCACCGGTCGACTGCACCACCAGGAACTGACCGGCAAATTTGACCTGCTTGAGGGTTTTTTCAATCTCGCCAAGGTAGCTGTCGACCCGCGGCCCGATGTAGGCATTGGCCACCGTGGTCGAGGTGCGCTCGTATTCGCGGTATTCCTGTGAAAGATCCGACGATATGGAGACAAAGGCCTGAGGCAGATGCCGGCGCAGCAAGTCGCGTACGCGGCGCTCATGCGTCGGGTTGCGATAGGCATGCAGGAAGACCACAGCCACCGCGGCGATGCGTTTTTGCTTCAGGCGCTGGGCCAGGGCCAGCACTTCAGCCTCTTCAAGCGGGATATGTATCTCGCCAGTGGCCAGCATGCGCTCGGTGACTTCAAAACGGAGGTCGCGTTCGACCAACGGTGTGTGCTTGTGGTGGCGCAGGTTAAAGGAGTCGGGCCGGTTGATACGGCCGATTTCGTAGATGTCGCGAAAGCCGCGGGTGGTGATCAGCGCGGTATGCGCGCCGCTGCGCTCGAGCATGGTGTTGATGGCCACCGTCGATCCGTGCAGGAATAGGTCGGCTTCGGGCAGGGCCACGCCAGCCTTGTCCAGGCCCGTAAGGATGCCGTCGACCAGCTTGCCCGGGGTGCTCAAGGTCTTGCCCAGGAGCAGACGCCCCTGGCGTTCGTCGAAGGCGGCGACATCGGTGAAGGTGCCGCCGATGTCGGCAGCGGCGCGCAGGCGTGCATGGGAGCTCATGCGCAGGGATGCTAGGGCTGGCTCAGGTATGCTGTCAATGATGAATCAGTCAATCTAGATATAACTCTCGACATATACCTTGAAGGGCACGACATGGACGATCTTTCGCTGATGCGGCCGGCAGCCTGGCAGTTGCTGGTCGATCTGGCCGAAGAGGGCAGCCTGAGTCGGCTGGCCTTGCGCATTGGGCGGGCCCAGTCACAGCTCAGCAGGCAATTGGCCGAATTGGAAGCGACCTGCGGCACGCCGCTGTTTCAGCGCCATGCCCGCGGTCTGCAACTGAGTGAGTATGGCCAGTGGCTGCTGCCGCAGGTGCGCGCCTGGCTGGCACAGACCCAGGCCCTGCAAGACGAGATCCGCCACGGCAGCGGGGTGGCCGTCGGCGAGGTCAGGCTGGCGGCGATTCCCTCGGCGGTAGAGCCCTGGGTGATGCCGGCGTTGGCCGAGCTGCGGCGCAGCCATCCGCTGGTGCGGCTGGTGGTCAGCGAGGCGCTGGACAGCCAGATGGATCGCAGCCTGCAAAGCGCCGGCGTAGACATGGCGGTGCGCTATCTGCATTCGACCCGGCTGCGCCCGAGTGATCAGGTGCTGCAGACGGTGGGCACCTATCTGGTGGGTCCGCCTGGCGACCGCCTGACCCGTAAGCGCAACGTGCCTTTTTCCGCGCTGGAGGGTCTGCCCCTGGCCCTGCCTTGCCGGCCCAGTGCCTGGCGCGACGCGCTCGACGCCTTGGCCCGCCAGCGCGGCTTTGAGCTGACGGTGGCGCTGGAGGCCGACTCCCTGCAGGTACAAAAGCAGGCCGCGATGCAGGGCCTGGCCCACACCCTGCTGGGCCCGCTGGCGCTGGAGGGTGAGCGGCCGAGCTTGCAGATGGCGCTGATCACCGACCCGCCCCTGCCGCGCGCCATGGTGCTGACCTTGCGCCCGGGCCTGGCAGTGCGCCGCGCCCACCAGGTGGTGGCTCAGGCCATCTTGGCGCGGGTGCATGCAGTCCGCTGAGCCGCGGGCGACTGCGCGCTCAAGGGCGTCGCTAAGATCTGCTGCTGACACAGCAGCAGGAGGCGGTTCATGAGGTGCAAATTTTGGGCGCTTGGGGCATTGGCGGCCCTGGGCTTGATGCTGAGCTGGGCCGCCCGCGCCGAGCAGCAGGTTTTCTTTGAGTACCGCGATCCGGCCAGACCTGATGTGCCGATCAAGCTCGAGGGCTATCTGCATGAGCCGCAGCAGCCCAATGGCAAGACGGTGTTGATGAGTCACGGCTCGACCGGTGGCAAACGCGAGGCCATTGCCGAGTCGATCAAGTACCTGCTGATCGGCAAGATGCTCAACCGCGAGGGCTACCGGGTGGTGACCTATATGCGCAAGGGCCGGGGCAAGTCCGAAGGGGTGTTCACTGAGGAATCGGGCCGCTGCGACCGCCGCAGCCTGGAGGCCGAGGTGGCCGACGCCTATCCGCAGATGCAGCAGGTGGTGGCGCAGGTGCGCGAGCGCTATGGCGCCGACAAGTTGATTCTGATGGGGCATTCGCGCGGCGGATTTTTGTCCACCTATTTCGCCGGCCGGCATCCTGATCTGGTGCTGGCCTCGGTCAACCTGGCCGGTGCCTGGAGCGCGTTTTGTGAGGGTCGCAACGGCGGTTTTGGTCGCAGCGTCCTTGATAAGGCGGCCAGCCAGTTCAAGAATAATTTTTGGGCCTATTTCGAGAACGACAGCTATTTTGCGAGCACCACCTTCAACGACCCGAATTACGAATGGATGTCGGCCACCGCAGCCAAGCATGGCATTGTGTTTCGCAAGTACCCGCAAAACGGTCAAGCCGACGGCCACAGCACCCCAACCTGGAAGCCCGAGACCTGGCGCGCCGACGTGCTGCAGTGGCTGGCTGCTGTGCAGTGACGCTGCTTGCGCGACAGGCTCGCTGGCGGTCGTCCGCCAAAATGGTGCGCTATGCGGCTTCGGCCTGCCGGTCCATCAATCTCAATGGCGGATGAAACTTCACATGCAAGACGCTGAGCTCACCCGGGAAGAACTGCACTTCAGGCGCATTGACATGCGTGCATGGCGCAGGAGTGATGGCCTGTTTGAGGTCGAGTCGCGTCTGACCGACCAAAAGCCGGCGGATTTTTTGCGGCCCCGCACCGACAAATTCGTCGCCGCGGGTCAGCCTCTGCATGACATGGGTATCCGGTTGGTCTTTGACGGGGACCTCACAGTCACCTCGGTGTCGACCTTTACCGACGCCGCGCCGGTTGAAGACTGCTGGGACGGTGGCCGCGCCCTGCAAGCCATGGTCGGGGTCAAGATGAGCAGCGGCTGGAGCAAGGAGGTGCGTGAGCGATTGTCCGGTGCGCGCAGCTGTACCCACTTGAGGGAGTTGCTCATGCCCATGGCCACGACGGCTTACCAGGCGATTGCCGGTCTGCGTCTGAACAGGCCCGAACCCCTGGATGCATCCGGGCGACCGAAGAAGATCGACAGCTGCTATGCCTACGGGGAAGAGCGCGAACTGGTGCTCAGTTTTTGGCCTGAGTTCTACCGAGGTAAGGCACGCTGAACCGTTTCAGCCCTTGGGCTGTGCCCGCCTGGGTAGCCATTCGTCCAGCACTTCTTGTGTATGTTGGCCCAGTGTCGGCGGTGGCCTGACCTGCCGGTCGCTGGCGACCTGGCGCCATGGCATACCAGCGGTGGTGATTTGCTGGCCCGAGCCCGGTGGGTACTCCACCTCTTGCAGGATGCCGCGCTCGCGTACCTGCGGGTGCTCAAGAATTTCAACCAGGGAATAGATCATTTCGGCTGGAATGCCGACGGCGTCAAAGCTGGTGATCCAGTGCGCGGCTGGCTTGGTTTGCAAGATGGCCTCGAAGGCGGGTACCAGAGTTCGCCGCTGCTCATTGCGCTTGGGCGGGGTTGACAAGCTGGGGTCGGAGGTGAGTTCGGCAAACTCAGGCAAACGAGCCAGCGCAGCCCAGATTTTTTCATTGGTGACAGCCACCACAATTTCACGGTCCGCGGTGCGAAAGCTCTCGTAGGGGGCCATCAGCGGATGGCCGTTGCCCCAGCGGCTGGGCGACTTGCCGCTGATGCCCCAGCCGGCCACCGACTGCCCCATCAGGGCGACCATGGCGTCGAGCATGGCGATGTCGAGGTAGCGGCCTTGTCCGGTTTGGCGGCGCTCCATCAGCGCCGCCATGATCGACAGCGCCGCCGACATGCCGGCCATGCTATCGGCCACCGGTGCGGCGGCCTTGAAAGGGCGGCCCGCGGGATCGCCGGTGAGCGACATCAGGCCGCTGACCGCCTGCACCATCAGATCGACCGCTGGTCGCTGGGCCATGGGGCCGGTCTGTCCATAACCGCTGATCGAGCAATAAACGATATCGGGCCGTACTGCGCGCAGTTGCTCGTAGCTCAGGCCAAAGCGTTCGGCCGTGCCGGGTCGAAAATTCTCCACAAACACATCGGCACTTTTGGCCAGTTCCAGGCAGGTCTGTTGGCCTTCGGCGGTGTGCAGATCAATGGCCACCGAGCGTTTATTGCGGTTGTAGCCGATGAGCGTAGGGCCGGCGTCGCCGCCGGCAAAGGGCGGGCCCCAGAAGCGGGTTTCGTCGCCGACGCCGGGCATTTCGACCTTGATCACATCGGCGCCGAAGTCGCCCAGGATCATGGTGCACAGGGGGCCAGCCAGGGCGCGTGTGGTGTCGAGGACCCGGATGCCAGCCAATGCGCCTGCGCTCATGGCTGCCCTACTTTGAAGACGGGCAGCAGACGGCCGCTTTCCAGCACCCGGAAATCGAGCCGGACCGGTTGGTCGATGGCAATCGGCCCGGGCTCGGCCAATAGCCGTGAGAGCAGGTACACACCCTCTTCAAGGGCCACCAGGCCGATGGTGTAGGGCGCAGAGGCCATGAACGCTTTATCAGCCACATGGTGGACTTCGCTGAAGCTGTAGACCTTGCCGCGGCCCTCTGAGCGTTTCCAGCTGAGCTCGGCCGAGCCGCAGCCGGTGCAGACGATGCGCTTGGGGTGGTGGGCCCGCTGGCAGGCCGGACACCATTTGAGCAGCAGTTCGTGGCGCGTCACGCCTTCCCAAAAGCCTTTGGTTTCAGGTGACGGTTGGTAGAGCCCCAGGAAATAGGGCCCGGCCATCAGGTTCAGGCCTTCGGCCCATTCGGACGAATCTTGTTTGACGGTGTTCATGGCGTGGGTTCCTTGGAGACGATGACCACCGAGTGGCATGCGAGCGGACCCCCGTGGCCATGCACCATCCCCACCTGTGCACCAGCGACCTGTCGCCCTTCTGCACGACCCCAAATCTGGTCGATGGTTTCCTGCAAGTTGTAGAGCCCCTGCGCGACCTGGCCAAAAGAGAGGTAGCCGCCCATGGTGTTAAAGGGCAGTCCGCCGTCGTAGTTGACGCCGCCGGACTCCACAAAGGCGCCGCCTTCGCCGACGCCGCAAAAGCCCAGCTCTTCCAGCATCATCAGATTGGCAAAGCTGAAGGGCGCGGAGCTTTGCACCACATCCATGTCCTCGGGCTTGAGGCCAGCCATTTCGTAGGCCTGGCGTGCCGCCACCCCCGCGCCGGTGCGTACCAGATTGGGTCCGTCGAGCATGGGCTCGAAGCCCCAGGTGCCCATGCGCTCGCTCACCCATTCATGGGTGTTGCTCTGACCAAAGCCGGCCAGGTAGGTCGCCTCAGCATGGCGGGCTCGGGCGATGTCCGAGCGGGTCACCACCATCGCCGTGCCTATGCCTCCGGGGTACCAGACCGCGCAATCGAGCAGGCGCAGTGGCGAGGCGATCATGCGCGAGTTGAGCACGTCTTCGACGGTGATCGGGCCTTTGCCTCGGGTGGCTGCGTGTGGGTGGTCCAGGGCCCAGCGGCGATTCTCCACTGCGACCCGAGCGCACATCTCAGGCGTGATGCCGTACTCATGCATATAGCGGCAGGCGAACTGAGCGTACAGGGACGGTGTGGAGACGCCATAGGGCGCCTCAAATTGCAGCTCGCCCTCCCATCCTGCGTTGGACATGGTCTGGTTCATCCAGACGCCGCTGGCTTCATTGGTGACGCACAGGGCGTAGTCAATCACGCCTGACTCTACCGCCAGTGCGGCCAACTGCAGCGTGCCCAGTGCGCCGCCGCCGTGCGAGCTCACCTCGGAGCTGAACATCGGTCCGACCTTGAGTTCGTTGAGCAGGGACTGGTTGTACTGCAGCACCATATAGGCTTGCGGCGTGCGCCCGGTGAACAAGGCGCCCACATCGTTACGGCCGATGCCGGCCTGGCGCATCGCGTCGATGGCCGCTTTGGCGCCCAGTTGCAAGGGGGTCTGGCGCTCGGCATCAGCGCGTGTGGTCAAGGCGCGGCCGATGCCGACGATGGCGGTGCTGCCGCCCATTCTGTTCTTCATGATGCTGGGCTGCCTTCAGTCGGCCGTGGCGCCGGCCAGTTGGATGATGCGCCTGTAGCGGGTGATTTCGCTGGGCCCGAAACGGGCCATTTCGTCGGGCCCGGCCAGATAGGGGTCGGTACCGGTGGCCGCCATGCGCCGCTGCACGTCCGGGTCGTTGACCGCCTTTTCAAGAGCGGAATACAGGATGTCGACGTTTCTGCGGGGTGTCCCCGCTGGCGCATAAACAGCGAACCAGGCGGTCAGCTGGATATTGGGAAAACCCAATTCCGTGGTCGTGGGTACTTGCGGCAGGTAAGAGGTGCGCTTTTCCGAGGCCACTGCCATCACATTGAGCTTGCCAGCCTGAATATGGCCCTGCAGCGCGCTGAACGGGTAGAACATCAT
>CANHGF010000046.1 GCA_947460065.1 Comamonadaceae bacterium | reverse complement strand
TGCACGCCGCACGCCATCACCTCGAACGGGAACAGCGACGAACTCGTGAGCGAAATCGAGAGAGCGGCCGCGCACTGGTTGTACAGGGGAGGTAGTTCACGAACATCCATCGCGGATGATGTTGGTCAGCTGAAAGGCCAGGCCCAGCCTGTGGGCGTAGGTGGTGGTGGCGTCCTGGGTCTGGCCGAAGATGCGCGCCGCCACCTCGCCGACCACCGAGGCCACCAGATGACAGTAGCGCATCAGTGCAGGCAGGTCGAGGTAACGGCTTTGCTGCAGATCCATCTCGCAGCCCTCGATCACCGCCAGCAGGTGCTCCGCGGTGATGCCGTAGACCGGTGCCCAGGGCATCAGCGCTTTGAGCACCGGATGGTTGGGTTCGCCGGCGTAGGCCTTTCCCACTTCGCTGCGCCACCAAGCCAGCTTGGTGTGGGCCACGCCCGGATCGCGCATTTCGTCGACCACATCATCGACCTCGCGGCAAAACGCATAAAAGGCGGTGATGGCGGCCCGCCTGTCCTTGGGCAGGAAAAGGAAGGCGTAATAAAAGCTGCTGCCTGATGCGGCGGCTTTTTGTTGAACGTACTGCTCCGGACTCATCCGTACATTGTCGCCGCACGGCAAACTCCGGCGCCTGAATCTGGCCTGCCCCGGTGCAGGGGCGGGGGGCAGGTCGCTGGACTTGCGGCCAAGGGCTTGACGAATTTATGTAACTAAGTTACAAATTGGCCTGGTTTTTCGTTGTTCATTCAAGCCTTGATCGGTGACCTTGCTAATGAGATTTTTAGATCAACCTTGAATGATTGCCGTGCGAAGGGCTTAAGGTGTCGGGACCCAGCCACGGTGATTGAAGTCTTACTCAGTTACATGAGCCGAAGGCCCAGGCCAGATTTGAGCCAATCGGCGGACTCTTTTTTATGACCTCATCGATCCCCACGTCTGAACTGGATATCGTGATCTTCGGCGGCGCCGGCGATCTGTCCTTTCGCAAACTGCTGCCTGCCCTGTACATGGCGCACCTGCACGAGCGCTTGCCGGCCAGCGCACGCATCATTGCGGTGGGCCGCCAGCCCTGGTCGCGCGAGCAGTACCTGGATTTCATAGGCGCTCGCTCGCCACAGTTCATCGAAGCGCCGTCTTTTGACGCAGCGTCCTGGGGCGGATTTGTTCAGCGCTTGCACTATGTCAGCCTGGATGTGACGGATGCCCCAGCTTATGAGGCTTTGCGGGCCCTGGGCCTGTCGGCCGTTCAGCGGGTGTTCTACCTGGCCACTGCACCGGGCTTGTTTACCGGCATCTGCGCCCATTTGGACACAGCCGGCCTGCTTGACGCCCACTCCCGCGTGGTGCTGGAAAAGCCCCTGGGCACTGACCTGGCCTCGGCCCAGGCCATCAACACTGAGGTGGCGCGACACTTTCGCGAGGAGCAGATCTACCGCATCGACCACTACCTGGGCAAGGAAACGGTGCAAAACCTGATGGTGCTGCGCTTTGGCAACGCGATGTTCGAGCCGCTGTGGCGGGCGCCCTTCATCAAGAGCGTGCAAATTACCGTGGCCGAGACGGTGGGCGTGGGCAGCCGCGCAGGCTTTTATGACGGTGCAGGTGCGCTGCGCGACATGGTGCAAAACCATCTGCTGCAACTGCTGTGCATCGTGGCCATGGAGCAGCCGATCTCGCTGGATGCCGACGATGTGCGCGACGAAAAGCTCAAGGTGCTGCGGTCGCTGCGCAAAATGGACCTGGCCGATATCCGGCGCGACACCGTGCGCGGTCAGTACGCCGAGGGCGTGGCCGACGGGCAGTCGGCCCAGGGCTATCAGCAGGAAGAGGGCGTGGCGCCGGGCAGTCGCACCGAGACTTTTGTGGCCCTGCGCGCCCACATCAACAACGCACGCTGGGCCAACGTGCCGTTTTTCCTGCGTACCGGCAAGCGCATGGCCAAACGGCATTCGCAGATCATCATTGAGTTTGCCGAGCAGCCGTTTTCGATTTTCGGCGCCGGCCCCAAGCACCAGCCCAACCGGCTCATCATCACCTTGCAGCCCGAGGAGTCCATCCATCTGGGCCTGATGGTCAAGGAGCCAGGCTCGGGCATGAACCTGCATCCCGTCAAGCTCGAGCTCGACCTGCAGTCGTCGTCCGACAAGCGCCGCGCCGAGGCCTATGAGCGCTTGCTGATTGATGTCATCAAGGGCCGGCTGACCCACTTCATGCGCCGCGACGAACTGGAAGCTGCCTGGCGCTGGATTGAGCCCATCCTCGACGGCTGGCAGGCGCTGGACGACAAGCCGCGCCCCTACGCTGCAGGCAGTTGGGGACCGGCCGCTTCGTCAGCCCTGATGGCGCGTGAGAACCTGAGCTGGTTCGAGGAGACCTGAGCATGGCTTTGATGCAACAGTTTTCGCCAGCGCGCTCTGCTGCGCAGCAGCCCTTGCCAAGCCGGCCTTTTGAGGCGGCGACCGTCAGGAGTTCCCCATGAGCACCGCCCGTCATCCTCGTTTGCTTGAAGTCACAGCCCGAATCGAGCAGCGCAGCGCCGCCAGCCGCGCCGCCTATCTGGCGGTGGTGCAGGCGGCCCGCAAGCCCGGCCCCTACCGCAGCGGCATGGGCTGCGCGAATGCCGCCCATGCGTATGCGGCCATGCCGGCTTCGGACAAGCTGGCGCTGCGGCAGGAGCGTGCGCCCCATCTGGGCGTGATCACCGCCTACAACGACATGCTCTCGGCCCACCAGCCCTATGAGAATTACCCCGAACGCATCCGCCGCAGCGCCCGCAGCGCGGGCGCGACCGCGCAGGTCGCCGGCGGGGTGCCCGCCATGTGTGACGGCATCACCCAGGGCGAAGACGGCATGGAGCTGTCGCTGTTTTCGCGCGATGTGATCGCCCTGGCCACCGCGGTGGGCTTATCGCATGGGGTGTTTGATGCGGCCCTGCTTTTGGGCGTGTGTGACAAGATCGTGCCCGGCCTTTTTATGGGGGCTTTGCAGTTTGGCCATCTGCCGACCCTGTTTGTGCCGGCCGGGCCTATGAGCTCGGGCCTGGCCAACGATGCCAAGGCCAAAGTCAGGCAGCAGTTTGCGCAAGGTCTGGTCGACCGCCAGGCGCTGCTCGATGCCGAGCAGGCCGCCTACCACGGGCCTGGAACCTGCACCTTCTATGGCACCGCCAACTCCAACCAGATGCTGATGGAGATCATGGGCTTGCACCTGCCAGGCTCGTCCTTCATCAACCCGGGCACGCCCCTGCGCGATGCACTGACCGAGGCGGCGGTGCAGCAGGCGGTGGTGCTGGCGCGCCTGGGCGATGCGGGACTGGGCTATCAGATCAATGCGCGGGTGATCGTCAACGCCATCGTCGGTCTGCTGGCCACTGGCGGCTCGACCAATCACACCCTTCATCTGGTGGCGATGGCCCGAGCGGCCGGCTGGATCATCTCCTGGGACGATTTTGCCGAACTGTCGGCCTGCGTGCCCTTGCTGGCGCGCATCTACCCCAACGGGTCGGCCGATGTGAACCATTTTCACGCGGCCGGCGGCATGGGCTTTTTGATCGGCCAGTTGCTGAGCGCCGGTCTGCTGCATGAGGATGTGCAGACCATCGTCGGTCCGGGCCTGGCGCGCTACACCCAGGAGCCCTGGCTGGACGGCGATCAGCTGCGCTGGCGGCCTGCGCCTGCGCAGTCGGCTGACGAGCAGGTGCTGCGGCCCATCGATCGGCCTTTCAGTACCGACGGCGGTCTGCGCCTGCTGCAGGGCAATTTGGGGCGTGCGGTGGTCAAGGTGTCGGCGATTGCCCAGCAACACCGGCGGGTGCGCGCGCCTGCGCTGGTGCTCAGCGATCAAAAGCAGCTGGAGCAACTGTTCAAGCAGGGACAGCTCGAGCGCGATTTCGTGGCGGTGGTGCGCTACCAGGGGCCGCAGGCCAATGGCATGCCCGAGTTGCACAAGCTCACGCCAATCTTGGGCGTGCTGCAGGACAAAGGCCATGCGGTGGCGCTGGTCACCGACGGGCGCATGTCGGGTGCCTCTGGCAAGGTGCCGGCTGCCATTCATGTCTCGCCCGAGGCCCTGGCTGGCGGCAATCTCGCTCGGGTGCAGGACGGCGACTGGATCACGCTCGATTGCGAGCAGCAGCAACTAGAGCTCGAGGTCGATACCGCTGATCTGGCCCACAGGGTGGTTGAGCCACCCGACTTGAGCGATCGCCAGCGCGGCAGTGGCCGCGACCTGTTTGCCTTGTTTCGCCAGCATGCCGCCCCAGCCGAGTCTGGCGCCTCGCCCCTGCTCGGCCTGTTTTGAAGCCTGCCTGCCATGAACACACCCTCTCTTGCCTTTTCGAAGCCGGCCTTTCGCTCCCGCGTGGTTCCGGTCATCGTGATCACCGATGTCGTCCAGGCGGTGCCGCTGGCCCATGCGCTGCTGGCCGGTGGCATTGACGTGATGGAGATCACCCTGCGCCATGCCGCCGGCTTGCCGGCCATCGCTGCGGTGGCGCGCGCGGTGCCGGCCATGCATGTGGGCGCCGGCACGGTCACCCGGCCGCAAGAAATGGTGCAGGCCCGCGATGCGGGCGCCCGCTTTGCGCTGTCGCCCGGCTTGAGCGATGCGCTTGCCCAGGCCGCCATCGATTGCGAGCTGCCCTTCATACCCGGAGCGATGACCCCCAGCGAGGTGATGCACGCGCGCGACATTGGCTTTGGCCTGGTCAAGCTCTTTCCGGCCGCGCAAGCCGGCGGGGTGGCCATGCTCAAGGCCCTGGGCGGGCCGCTGCCCGACATGAAGTTTTGCCCGACCGGTGGGGTGTCTTTGACCAACCTTCGTGACTATTTGCAGCAGCCCAATGTGGCCATGGTCGGCGGCTCCTGGCTCACCCCTCTTGATGCCCTCACTCAGGGGCGCTGGCAGGACATCACCGCCCTGGCGGCGCAGGCGGTGGCGGCAGCTGCATAGCCGGCGGCTTTTCCCGCGGCCCGATGCGGCCTTTGGTCGAGCGCTGCATAGCCGGGGCGGCGTACCCACTCCATCGGACTTCCATAGAGCCGAAGGCGTACAAGGTTTTATTCCCTCTCCCTCTGGGAGAGGGTCAGGGTGAGGGCAGCGCCTGCCTTCGGTCTGTCGATTCATGAAGGCCCACGCCCTTACCCCAGCCCTCTGCCAAGGGGAGAGGGAGTAAGAAGGCCGCATCGCCGCGAGGGCGCGGCTCCCACTCCTCTATCGGGGCCGGCTCCTGCAGATGCATCTGGGTTTGTCTACATGCGCACACTTCGCCAGATCATCAGCGCCGCATCGGCCGGGCCAAGTTGCAGCCTTTGGCGCAGCACTGCCGGCCCCAGAGCTTGCACCCGCTCGGCGATGCGCAGGCCTCCCTGCACCACCAGGCGCAGTTCCCAGCCGGCGCGGCCGGGCACCCGCCGCACCAGTGGGGCGCCCTGCAGCATCAAGCCGCGGGCCCAGGCCAGGGCCCCTTGCAGCAAGGTAGCCAGGGCCGGTGAAGCTTGGCTTTTCAGCAAATCGGCGGGGCTCAGGCCATGCTCACTCAGCATATCGCCGGGCAGGTAGAGCCTGCCGCGCGGCAGGTCTTCGCTCAGGTCTTGCCAGAAATTGATCAGTTGCAAGGCGGTGCAAATCGCGTCGCTTTGGCGCAATGAGGCATCGTCATCAATGCCATACAAATGCAGCAGCAAGCGCCCCACTGGGTTGGCCGAGCGGCGGCAGTAATCGAGCAGTTGTACGCGGCTGTCGTAGTGGTGCTGCACCACGTCCTGTTCAAAGGCGCTGAGCAGGTCGGTCAGCAGATGGAGCGGCAACTTGAATTCGTCCAGTGCCGCCGCCAGCGCATCGAAGACTGGCAGCCAGCGGCCGCTGCCAGGCCGGCCCTGGGCGCAGGCCTGCAAGTCGCTGCGGTACTGGGCCAGCAGGGCCAGGCGCTCGGTCGGCGTGGCATCGCCCTCATCGGCCAGGTCGTCGGCGGTGCGGGCAAAACCGTAAATGGCACGCACCGCCGGCCGCAGCCGCGGCGGGCACAGCAGCGATGCCACCGGGAAGTTTTCGTAGTGATCGACGCCGTGGGCAGGGGAGGGCATGGAGGTGCGGCTGCGGCCGCATGGCAAAGGCAGGGTCGGATTGTCGCCGCAGACGCTGCTGTTCTGCCTTGCAGCGCCTGTGGGTAAAATCGTCGGAATCCTAATTCAGGAGCGGGGGTTGGCGGTCTGGGCGCAGCGGCAGGCCGCAGACCCCCGTTTGATTTTTCAGGCGCGCGGGTGGCGAAATTGGTAGACGCACCAGGTTTAGGTCCTGACGCCAGCAATGGTGTGGGGGTTCGAGTCCCCCCCCGCGCACCACCCCGGGGCTTGGCGGCCTTTGGGCTGAGCCGACTCGGGCTTGCGCCCCCGTATTCCCAGCCAGCAGGTCTGGGGATGCTGCTGGGCTAGAATGTAGGGTTTCCGATCAGGCTCCCGTGCGGCCTTTTCAGGCCGCCGCAGCGGGCCGTCCTTGCGCAAGTTTCAGATTGCGCGCGAGCCCCCTGCCCAGCCACACGAACCGAATTTCTTTTAGGAGCAGAACATGGCCGTCACCGTCGAAACCTTGGACAAGCTCGAGCGCAAGATCACCTTGAGCTTGCCCGTCGGCACCATCCAAAATGAGGTGGAAAGCCGCCTCAAGCGCCTGGCCCGCACGGTCAAGATGGACGGTTTCCGTCCGGGCAAGGTGCCTATGAATGTGGTGGCCCAGCGCTACGGCTACTCGGTGCAGTACGAGGTGATGAACGATAAGGTTGGCGAAGCCTTTGCCGTGGCTGCCAACGAGGCCAATTTGCGCGTGGCCGGCCAACCTCGCATCAGCGAGAAAGAGGGCGCGCCCGAAGGCCAGCTGCAGTTTGACGCGGTCTTCGAGGTCTACCCCGAGGTGAAAATCAAGGACCTGTCCAGCGCCCAGATTGAGCGGGTGAGCTCGCAGGTGACTGACGAGGCCATCGACAAGACGGTGGAGATTTTGCGCAAGCAGCGCCGCAGTTTTGCCCAGCGCGCCATGGACGCCGCCGCCCAGGACGGTGACCGTGCCACCATCGACTTCGAAGGCAAGATTGATGGCGAGCCTTTTGCAGGAGGTAAGGCTGAGGACTTCCAGTTCCTCATTGGTGACGGTCAGATGCTCAAGGAGTTTGAAGAGGCGGTGCGCGGCATGAAGTCGGGTGAGAGCAAGACCTTCCCCCTGAACTTCCCGGCTGACTATCACGGCAAGGACGTTGCCGGTAAGCAGGCTGACTTTTTGGTTACCGTCAAGAAAATTGAAGCTGCTCACCTGCCCGAGGTCAACGAAGCGTTTGCCAAGTCGCTGGGCATTGCCGAAAGCTCGGTGGAGTCCTTGCGCGCCGACATCCGCAAGAACCTCGAGCGCGAACTCAAGTTCCGCCTGATCTCGCGCAACAAAAACGCGGTGATGGACGCGCTGGTGGCACAGGCTGAGCTCGATATTCCCAAGGCCAGCGTGCAGTCCGAGCTCGAGCGCCTGGTGGAAGGCGCCCGTGCCGACCTCAAGCAGCGCGGTGTCAAGGACGCCGACAAAGCCCCGATTCCCGAAGACCTGTTTCGCCCCCAGGCTGAAAAGCGTGTGCGCCTGGGCTTGGTGGTGGCCGAGTTGGTCCGCTCCAATGCGCTGGAGGCCAAGCCCGATCAAATCAAAGCCCACATCGAAGAGCTGGCAGCCAGCTATGAAAAGCCCGAGGATGTGGTGCGTTGGTACACCGGCGACCGCCGCCGCATGGCCGAGGTTGAGGCGGTGGTGATCGAAAACAACGTCACCGACTTCGTGCTGTCCAAAGCCAAGGTGAACGAAAAGGCCCTGGGCTTTGACGAGCTGATGGGCCAGTCCTGATCCGGGATTGATCCGATCGTCATGGGGCTTGTGCCTTTTGGTACAGGCCCCATTTGTTTTAGGTACAGTAGAAACGTTCGCTCGGCACCAGCCGGGCATGTTGGAGAAGCAAGCCATGAAGCCTTTTGAAGTTTTTTCCGGTCCGCGCAGCGGCGCTTTGGACACCCAGGCCCTGGGCATGGTGCCGATGGTGATCGAGCAGTCCGGCCGTGGCGAGCGCGCCTATGACATCTATTCGCGCCTGCTCAAGGAACGGGTGATCTTTCTGGTCGGTCCGATCAACGACCAGATGGCCAATCTGGTGGTGGCTCAGCTCCTGTTCCTGGAAAGCGAGAACCCGGACAAGGACATTTCGCTTTACATCAATTCGCCTGGCGGCTCGGTCAGCGCCGGCATGGCCATTTATGACACCATGAATTTCATCAAGCCCGATGTCAGCACTCTGTGCACCGGCATGGCCGCCAGCATGGGCGCCTTCTTGCTGGCCGCTGGGGCCAAGGGCAAGCGTTACAGCCTGCCCAATTCCAAGGTCATGATCCACCAGCCTCTGGGCGGTGCCCAGGGTCAGGCCACCGAGATCGAGATCGCCGCCCGCGAGATCCTCAAGACCCGCGAGCAGCTCAACAAAATCCTGGCCGAAACCACCGGGCAGCCGCTGGAGAAAATTGACCGCGACACCGAGCGCGACTACTTTTTGTCGGCGCAGGAGTCCAAGGACTACGGCCTGGTTGATCAGGTCATTGCCAAACGGCCTTGATGGAGGCCTTCAGGCCGGCCTGATCAGGGAGTTGGCCAAGCTAAGGCGGCCTGCCCGGCTCAGGTCCGGGTGGGCCTTTTCTATTGGTTATCATTAGCCATTCGTGTTTCCGAGAGCCTTCCCGGCTCCGCAAAGGTCAGTTACATGCCCGAGAAAAAAGGCTCATCCGGCGAGAAGACGCTCTACTGCTCGTTTTGTGGCAAGAGCCAGCACGAGGTCAAGAAGCTGATCGCCGGTCCTTCGGTCTTTATTTGCGACGAGTGCATCGACCTGTGCAATGAGATCATTCGCGACGAGTTGCCCTCGCTTGATGAGGGCAAGGCCGCGCGTGGAGATCTGCCCACGCCCAGCGAGATCAAGGGCACGCTCGACGCCTATGTGATCGGCCAGGAGGCGGCCAAGCGCATGCTGGCGGTGGCGGTGTACAACCACTACAAGCGACTGCGGCACAAGGACTCGGCCAAGAAGGACGACGTCGAACTGTCCAAGAGCAACATCTTGCTGGTGGGGCCCACTGGCTCCGGCAAGACCTTGCTGGCCCAGACCCTGGCGCGCACGCTCAACGTGCCCTTCGTCATGGCCGATGCCACCACGCTCACTGAAGCCGGCTATGTGGGCGAGGACGTCGAGAACATCATTCAGAAGCTGCTGCAAAGCTGCAACTACGAGGTCGAGCGGGCTCAGCAGGGCATCGTCTACATCGACGAGATCGACAAGATCTCGCGCAAGTCTGACAACCCCTCCATCACCCGCGATGTGTCGGGTGAGGGCGTGCAGCAGGCCCTGCTCAAGCTCATTGAAGGCACCATGGCCTCGGTGCCGCCGCAGGGCGGTCGCAAGCATCCCAACCAAGACTTCCTGCAGGTTGACACCACCAACATCTTGTTCATCTGCGGCGGCGCTTTTGCTGGCCTTGAGAAGGTCATCGAAAGCCGCACCGAGGCCTCAGGCATCGGCTTTGGTGCCACCGTCAAGAGCAAGAAGTCGCGCAGCCTGACTGATGTGTTCAAGGACGTCGAGCCCGAGGACCTCATCAAGTTCGGTCTCATCCCGGAGTTGGTCGGCCGCCTGCCTGTGGTGGCCACCCTGGATGAGCTGACCGAAGACGCGCTGGTGCAGATCCTGACCGAGCCGCGCAACGCCACCGTCAAGCAGTTCTCCAAGCTCATCGCGATGGAAGGCGTGGACCTGGAAATTCGGCCCTCGGCCCTTAAGGCCATCGCCCGCAAGGCCCTGGCCCGCAAGACCGGGGCTCGCGGCCTGCGGTCTATCCTGGAGCATGCCCTGATCGACACCATGTATGAGCTGCCTACGGCCAGCAATGTCGAAAAGGTGGTGGTCGACGAGTCCACCATCGAAGAAGAAAAGCCCCCGCTGCTGGTTTTGCGGGAAGCCGCCAAAAAGGCCTGAAACTTGCTGCTTAGGCAATCAGAAGGGTCTGAGGCTTGAAATGAGTGCTTTTCGAACCATCTGTGAACCAGTTTCTGCCGATTTTCGGCAGCGCATCGGCAGTTTTTCGCCGCAAGGCGGCAAGCGCCCCCTAGCTTGAAGGTCATCTATGTCTGGACATCCCACCCTGCCTGCCGTTGCCATCGACCTTCCTTTGTTGCCCCTGCGCGACGTGGTGGTGTTTCCGCACATGGTCATTCCCCTGTTTGTGGGCCGGCCCAAGAGCATCAAGGCGCTCGAATCGGCCATGGAGTCCGAGCGGCGCATCATGCTGGTGGCCCAAAAAGCTGCCGCCAAGGACGAGCCTGCAGTCGACGACATGTTCTCGGTGGGTTGCGTGGCCACCATCTTGCAGATGCTCAAGCTGCCCGACGGTACGGTCAAGGTGCTGGTCGAGGGTCAGCAGCGCGCCCGTGTCAACCGCATCATGGAAGGCGAACACCACTTCAGCAGCAACGTCACCCCGGTTGAGCCGCAGGCGGCCCTGCCCGGTGAGCGTGGCAGCGAGCTCGAAGCCCTGCGCCGGGCCGTGATGCAGCAGTTCGACCACTACGTCAAACTCAACAAGAAGATCCCGCCCGAGATCCTGACCTCGATTTCCAGCATCGATGACGCAGGCCGCTTGGCCGACACCATCGCCGCACACCTGCCGCTCAAGCTCGACGCCAAGCAAACCATTTTGGACTTGGACGCGGTGCAAGCCCGGCTGGAGAACCTGTTCGAGCAACTCGAGCGTGAGGTCGACATCCTCAATGTTGACAAGCGCATCCGCGGCCGCGTCAAGCGCCAGATGGAGAAGAACCAGCGCGACTTCTACCTCAACGAGCAGGTCAAAGCCATCCAGAAGGAACTTGGCGAGGGCGAAGACGGCGCAGACGTCGAGGAAATCGAGAAAAAGATCAAGCTCGCCAAGATGCCTCAGCAGGCGCGCAAGAAGGCCGACGCCGAGCTCAAGAAGCTCAAGCTGATGTCGCCCATGTCGGCCGAGGCCACCGTGGTGCGTACCTATATTGATGTGCTCACCGGCCTGCCCTGGAGCAAGAAGACCAAGATCAAGCACGACCTGGCGCTGGCCGAAGATGTGCTTAACGAAGACCACTACGGTCTTGAAAAAGTTAAAGACCGCATCGTCGAATACCTCGCGGTTCAGCAACGGGTCGACAAGGTCAAAGCCCCCATCTTGTGCCTGGTCGGCCCTCCTGGCGTGGGCAAGACATCGCTGGGCCAATCGATCGCCAAGGCCACCGGCCGCAAATACGT
>CANHGF010000045.1 GCA_947460065.1 Comamonadaceae bacterium | reverse complement strand
CGACTCAACCTGGCCGATTTGCAGGGCTACCAAAGCCGAATGCGCGAACCGATCTGCTTTGACCATCGGGCCAGCGCTCGCCTTTGGCGCGTGTGCGGCATGCCCCCGCCAAGCGCGGGCGCGCTGACGGTGGGCCAAATTTTGGGCCTGCTCGAACGCACCCCGGCCGGCCAGCGCCCCTTGCAACAGGGCCGGCCCGATGTGGATTGGCTGCACGGCTATTCGGAGACGTCGCGACTGGCCTTTGCGGACCGCGCCCAGTACATCGCCGATCCGGATTTTGTGGCGGCTCCTGCCGGCAACTGGCACAGCCTGCTCGCGCCCGACTACCTGGACCAGCGGGCCCGGCTGATCGGTGCGCGCAGCCTGGGGCAGGCTGCGGCTGGCCAACCTGGACGCAAGCCCGCTGCTGAGCGCAGCCATGCACCCATGGCCGACCAGCCTGAGTACGGCACCACACATTTGAGCGTGGTCGATGCCCGGGGCCATGTGCTGGCGCTGACCAGCAGCATCGAAGACGCTTTTGGCGCCCGCCTGATGGTCAATACCGGACAAGGCTTGGCTGGGGGCTTTTTGCTCAACAACCAGCTGACCGACTTCAGTTTTGTGCCGCGTTCGCCACAAGGCCTGCCGGTGGCCAACCGGCCCGAGCCGGGCAAGCGGCCGCGCTCGTCCATGTCGCCGACCTTGGTATTTGAAGCGGGCAGCCCGCATGCGAGCATGAGCTTGGGCAGCCCGGGCGGCGCCTACATCATTCACTACACCGCCAAGTCCCTGTGGGCTAGCCTGCACTGGGGCCTGGCGCCGCAGGCGGCCATTGCCCTGCCCCATCTGGCCAACATGAACGGACCGCTGCTGCTGGAACAGGGCCGCTACGAGGGCGCGACAGCCAACGCCCTGGCCGAGCGCGGGACCGCCGTACGCCAACTGCCTATGACCAGCGGCCTGCAAATTTTGCAGCGCAGCGCGCAAGGCTGGGTGGGCGCCTCAGACCCCCGCCGAGAAGGCCGGGTGCTCGGCGACTGAGCGACCCGCACTGCAGCCGGAGCGCTGCCTACAATGGCCGATTGCAATCGGATTGACATGGCCATTCCCACACCGTTTCTGCAGGAACTGCTGGCTAGAGCCGACATCGTGGACATCGTCGGCCGCCATGTGCAGCTCAAAAAAGGCGGCGCCAATTTTTTGGGGCTGTGCCCCTTCCACACCGAAAAATCGCCCTCTTTCACCGTCAGTCCCAGCAAGCAGTTCTACCACTGCTTCGGCTGCGGCAAGAGCGGCAACGCCATCGGCTTCCTGATGGAGCACCTGGGCATGAACTTCCCAGATGCGGTCAAGGACTTGGCCCAGCAGTACGGACTGCAGGTGCCCGAGGAGGACATCTCGCCGGCCGAAAAATTGCGACAGTCGCAAGCGCGCGAGCAGCAAAGCAGCCTGAACGATCTGCTGGAAAAGGCCGCACAGGCCTTTGCCGCCGAGCTCAAGGACGCGCCGCAAGCGGTCAGTTACCTCAAAGGTCGGGGACTGTCAGGCCAGATCGCCAAGGCGTTCGGCCTGGGCTATGCGCCAGCGGGCTGGCGGTTTCTCGCCGGGGTGTTCCCAGACTATGCCGACGCCAAGCTGGTCGACAGCGGCCTGGTGATCTCGGCCGACGAAGACGGCGACGAGCAGGGCAAACGCTACGACCGTTTCCGCGACCGGGTGATGTTCCCAATCCGCAATGTCAAAGGCCAATGCATAGGCTTTGGCGGTCGGGTGATGGGCGACGAAAAGCCCAAGTACCTCAATTCACCAGAGACCCCGGTCTTCAGCAAGGGGCGCGAGCTCTACGGCCTGTTTGAAGCCCGCGCAGCCCTGCGCGAGCACGGCTACGCTCTGGTCACCGAGGGCTATATGGATGTGGTGGCGCTGGCCCAGCGCGGCTTTGCCAATGCGGTGGCCACCCTGGGCACGGCCTGCAGCGCCGACCATGTGCAAAAGCTCTTTCGCTTCACCGAGGCGGTGGTGTTCAGCTTCGATGGCGACGCCGCCGGCCGACGGGCTGCGCGCAAGGCGCTGGATGCGGCCCTGCCCTATGCCAGCGACACCCGATCGATCAAGTTCCTGTTTCTGCCGGCTGAGCATGACCCGGACAGCTTCATCCGCGAACTTGGGGCCGAGGCCTTCGCCCAGCGGGTCCAACAAGCCCTGCCGCTCAGCCGCTTCCTGATTGAGGCGGCCAGCCAGGACTGTGACATGGACAGTGCCGAAGGCCGCGCCCGCATGGGCAGCCAGGCCCGCGCCCTGTGGGAGGCGCTGCCAGACGGCGCGCTCAAGCGGCAGTTGCTGGCCGAAATCGCCGATCTGGTGCACATCGACAGCCGCGAACTGCTGCAGGTCTGGCAGCCGGCCCGTGCCGGCAGCAGGCCGGGCGGCAAGAAGTGGAACGGCCCGCCGGGCGCGCCTGATTCGCTCGATCGCATGACAGCACCCAGCGGGGCCTTGAGCCAGAGCGCGGCACCTATGCTGCCCGGCCAGGGGCAGTCCTCGGGCAAGCTCAGGCGCCTGCCCGGGCGTATACAGCCGGCCAGCCGGGAAGACCGGGTGCTGCGTATGCTCTTGACCGAGCCAGCCTGGTGGGACCGGCTCAACGATGGCGAACATGCGCTCCTGTGCAGCCTGCCCCCGCCCCACGGGCCGCTGTTTGCCTGGCTGGAAGCCCAGATCCATGAACACGGCGTGCAGCCCTGGGCTGCGCTGCGTGAAGGCCTGCGCGAGCATCCGCAGGAGCGCTACGCGATTGATCAACTGGGCCAGATACCTGAGGGCATAGAGCCGAGCTGGGAAGAAACCCGCCCGGTGCTTGACGAATTGGTCAAACGCGGCCGCCAGCAGGAAATGGACGATCTGGCGCGCCGCGCCGCCACCGACCCGCAGGCCCTGGCCCGCTTGCGCGAGCTCGCCGCGGCCATGCGCGCCAGCTGAGTGCGCTGGTATAATCCGGTTCTTTCCGACGGCAAGCGCGACAGCAGCACCTCCGGCACCGGCTCCCCTGGCCCCAGGGTCCTCTTGGATACAAGAGCCACCACACCCGCAAGGACTGCATCCCAAATGTTCGCCCATCTGCTTGCCAGCGGGCCCGCTCTCGTCGCGCCACCAGCTCTAGGCTGGGTTAGCGGCTTTGCGGAGCCCCCAAAGCCACGCCGATAACTAGCCTCCTGGCCGGCAGGAGCGTCAGCGGGCTTTGTCTGGCCACCCTCATTTTTTGATCTGGAAAAGCACCATGCCCACCGCCAAGACCTCCAGCAAAAGCAGCGCCAGCGCTGCCCCCAAAACGACCAAATCGCCGGCCAAAGCCGGTGGCAAGCCGGCGGCGGCAAAAAAGGCAGCGGCCAGTCCCGCCGCCTCCAAACCAGCCGCCAAGCAGCCGGCCACCAAAACCAGCGCCAAGCCTGTCGTCAAGCCGACGGCCAAGAGCATCAGCAAAGCAGCTCCAATCAGCAAAGCCGCCAAGGCTGGCGACAAGTCTGAGCCAGTCAAAGCAGCCGCCAAGCCGGTGAGCAAGCCAGCCGCCGAATCGGCAGGAAAAGTCCCGGCCAAAAAGCAGGCCGAACTCAAAGCCGGCAAGGCCGCCCAAGAGACGACGCTCAAAAAGCCGACGGCGCCCGCTCCTGCCAAGGAACAAGCCGCCAAAAAAGGCAAAGGCAAGGAGTTGCCCAAAGCGGCCGCTGAAGAGGACCTGTCAGACATCGAGGCCGAATTCGCAGAAGAGCCGGTGGCCGAGTCGACTGAAAAGGTCAAGCCCCTGCGCATGAAGATCAGCAAGGCCAAGGAACGGGCCTTGATGAAGGAATTCGGTCTGGACGAGGCGGTGCTGTCTGAAGAGGACATGCTCAAGCGCCGCCAGCGCCTGAAAACGCTGATCAAGCTCGGCAAGACCCGCGGCTACCTGACCCACGGCGAGATCTCCGACCACCTGCCCGACAAGCTGGTCGACGCTGAGACCATGGAAGTGGTGGTCAACATGCTCAACGACATGGGCGTGGCCGTGTACGAGCAGGCGCCCGACGCCGAGACCCTGCTGCTCAACAACACCGGCCCGACCGTGGCCACCGAAGAAGAGGCCGAGGAAGAGGCCGAAGCGGCCCTGTCCACAGTGGACAGTGAGTTCGGCCGCACCACCGACCCGGTTCGCATGTACATGCGCGAAATGGGCACGGTCGAACTGCTAACGCGCGAGGGCGAGATCGAGATCGCCAAGCGCATCGAAGGCGGCTTGCAGCGCATGATGGAGGCCATCTCGGAAAGCCCGGCCACCATCGCTGAAATTCTCAAGCTGGCCCAGGACATCCGCGACGACAAGGTGGTCATCTCCAATGTGGTCGACGGCTTTTCCGACCCCAACGAAGCCGACGACTATGTGGCAGAGGAAGACTTCGACGAGTTCGACGAAGAAGACGATGACGACGGCAAGGGCGGCTCCAAGGCCCTGACCAAGAAGCTCGAGGAGATGAAGAAAGAGGCGCTGGTGCGGCTAGACCGCATCGCCATCCACTTCGAGGGCGTGCGCCGCATCTACGACAAAGAGGGCTATGGCTCGCCCACCTATACCCGCGCGCAAAAAGCACTGAGCGACGAGCTGATGACCTTGCGCTTTACCGCCAAGACCATCGAGCGTCTGTGCGACATGCTGCGCGAGCAGGTCAATACCGTGCGCAAGGTCGAGCGCGAACTGCGCCGCATCATCGTCGACAAGTGCGGCATGCCGCAGGAAATGTTCATCAAGGAATTCCCGCCCAACCTGCTCAATGCCAAATGGGTGGAAAAGCAGGCTGCTGCGGGCAAGCCCTGGTCGGCCATCCTGGGTCGCAACATCCCAGCGGTGCAGGAGTTGCAGGCCAAGCTGGGCCAACTGCAAGCCAGCGTGGTGGTGCCGCTGGAGCAGCTCAAGGACATCAACAAGCGCATGAACGAGGGCGAGCGCTCCTCGCGCGATGCCAAGAAAGAGATGATCGAGGCCAACCTGCGCCTGGTGATCTCGATCGCCAAGAAGTACACCAACCGCGGCTTGCAGTTCCTAGACTTGATTCAGGAAGGCAACATCGGCCTGATGAAGGCGGTCGACAAGTTCGAATACCGGCGCGGCTACAAGTTCTCCACCTATGCCACCTGGTGGATCCGTCAGGCCATCACCCGCTCGATTGCCGATCAGGCCCGCACCATCCGCATCCCGGTGCACATGATCGAGACCATCAACAAGATGAACCGCCTGTCGCGCCAGCACCTGCAGGAGTTCGGCTACGAGCCCGATGCGAGCATCCTGGCGGCCAAGATGGAGATCCCGGAAGACAAGATCCGCAAGATCATGAAGATCGCCAAGGAGCCGATCTCGATGGAAACCCCCATCGGAGACGACGACGACAGCCACTTGGGTGATTTCATCGAGGACAGCACCAACACCGCACCGCTGGACGCCGCCATGCAAGCCGGCCTGCGCGCTGTGGTCAAGGACATCCTCGACAGCCTCACCCCGCGCGAAGCCAAGGTACTGCGCATGCGTTTTGGCATCGAGATGTCGACCGACCACACGCTGGAAGAGGTGGGCAAGCAGTTCGACGTGACCCGCGAGCGCATTCGCCAGATCGAGGCCAAGGCCCTGCGCAAGCTCAAGCATCCGAGCCGTTCGGACAAGCTGCGCAGCTTCATCGACTCCATCTGATAGGGCCACAGGCCCCCATCAAAGCCGGGCCCTGCCCGGCTTTTTTTATGGCGCTCACCGAGCCCCACCTCAGGGAAAACCATGATTTTTCATCGCCAAACGGGCGGGAAATTAGTTATCGAGGATAACTACAATTGCATCAAAGCCAGTCACTATGCACCCGCAAGCCCAACCCGACAAAGCCCGAAGGCTCAGTGCCAATCTCAGGCTTTTGGGCCGCGCCGCCGCAGCCTTGAGCCCGATGCAGGAGATCCAATGACCGCCCAGTTTCGCCCGCTCCGTTTCGGCGTCACCCGCGTGCAACTGCGCCAGGGCGTTGCCGGCAGCCGCTACATGCTGGCCGACCAGGAGTTGCAGACCTACCCTGAGCGCCTGAGCGACAGGCTAGCCCATTGGGCCCGCATCAAACCCGAGCAGAGCTTCATCGCACGGCGTGCCAAGGCGGCCGATGGCAGCCTGGGTGACTGGCAGCACCTGAGCTACGCACAAACCTGGCAGGCCGCGCGCAGCCTCGCCCAGGCCCTGATCGACCGCGGCCTGAGCGTGGAAAGACCGGTGGCCATCCTCAGCGAAAACAGCCTGGAGCATGCCCTGCTAGCCCTCGCTTGCATGATCGCCGGCATCCCCTACACCCCGGTTTCACCGCCCTACAGCCTGGTCAGCATGGACTACGACAAGCTGCGGCATGTGCTGCGCACCGTCACCCCGGGGCTGCTGTTCGCGCAGGACGAGCGTTATGCCAAGGCGATCGCCGCCACGGCCACCGAAGACATGAGCATCGTGATGGCCAGCGGCAGCGTGCCGGGACGCCAGCGTCTGCGTTTTGAAGACCTGTGCGCCACACCGGTGACCGATGCGGTCGACAAGGCCCAGGCCGCCACCGGAGCCGACACCATCGTCAAGTTTTTATTCACCAGCGGCTCGACCAAGCTGCCCAAGGCGGTGATCAATACCAACCGCATGTGCTGCGCCAACCAGCAGCAGATGAGCCAGTCCATGCCGGTGCTGGCCGAGCGCGAACTGGTGCTGGTCGACTGGCTGCCCTGGAACCACACCTTTGGCGGCAACCACAACTTTGGCATGGTCGTCTTCCACGGCGGCACGCTCTACATCGACGACGGCAAACCCACCCCAGCCCTGATGCACGAGACCCTGCGCAATCTGCGCGAGATCTCGCCCACGGTGTATTTCAATGTACCCACCGGCTTCGAGGCGATTGCCAACGCCATGAAGACCGACGCCCAGCTGCGCAAGACCCTGCTGGCCAAGGTGCAAATGTTTTTTTACGCGGGCGCGGCCCTGGCCCAGCCGATCTGGGACAGCCTCTACGAAAGCCAGGAACGCGAAATCGGCGAACGCATCGTGATGGGCACCGGCCTGGGCATGACCGAGTCCAGCCCTTTCGGGATTTTTGTGACCAACCCCCATGTGCGCGCTGGCGACCTGGGCGTACCCACGCCGGGGCTGGAGCTCAAACTCGTGCCGGTCGATGGCAAGACCGAGGTGCGCTACCGCGGCCCCAACATCACCCCCGGCTACTGGCGCGCGCCGCAAGAGACGGCCGAAAGCTTTGACGAGGAAGGCTTTTTCAAAACCGGCGATGCGGTGCAGTGGATCGACGAGAGCAATCTGCACCTGGGCCTGAAGTTCGACGGCCGCATTGCCGAAGACTTCAAGCTGGCCACCGGCACCTTCGTCAGCGTGGGGCCGCTGCGCGCGCGCATCATCGCCGCCGGCGCACCCTTCATTCAGGACGTGGTCATCACCGGCCTGAACATGAAGGAGGTCGGCGCCATGGTCTTTCCTACGGCGGCGGTGCGCAGCCTGAGCGGCTTGCCCGCCGAGGCGCCACTGGCTCAAGTTCTGGCCAGCGCCCCGGTGCTCAGCCACTTTCAGGGCGTGGTCGACGCACTGGCCAAAACCGCCACCGGCAGCGCCAACCGCGTCGCCCGCCTGTGTTTGCTGGCCGAGGCACCGACCATCGACAAGGGCGAAATCACCGACAAGGGCTCGATCAACCAGCGCGCGGTGCTCAGTCACCGCGCCGCCACCGTGGCTGCGCTGCACGAAGGCAGCCTGCCCCACACCCTCACGCCCCAGGCTTGAACATGACCCCCAAGGAGTACCCATGAAGATCGAAGGAACAGCCGCCCTGGTCACCGGCGGCGGCTCGGGCCTGGGCGAGGCCACCGCCCGCGAACTCGCCCGCCAGGGCGCCAAGGTCGCGGTGCTCGACCTCAACCTGGCGCAGGCCCAGCGCGTGGCCCAAGACATAGGCGGCATCGCACTGGCCTGTAATGTGTGCGATGAAGACAGCATGGAGCAAGCCATCGCGGCGGCCGCTGCCGCGCACGGCCCGGCACGCATCCTGATGCAGATCGCAGGCATAGGCACCGCCAAGCGGGTGGTCGGCAAAGACGGCCGGGCCGCGCCGCTGGCTGACTTTGCCAAGGTGGTGCAGGTCAACCTGATCGGCACCTACAACGCGGCCCGTCTGTTTGCCGCCGCCTGCGCGGCGCTCGAGCCACTGGAAGATGGCGCCCGTGGCGTCATGGTCTTTACCGCCTCGGTGGCCGCCTACGACGGACAGGTGGGCCAACAGGCTTACAGCGCCTCCAAAGCCGGCGTGGTGGGCATGACGCTACCGATGGCGCGCGATCTGGCCCAACACGGCATCCGCGTGTGCACCATCGCGCCCGGCCTGTTTGCCACCCCGCTGCTCAAAACCCTGCCCGAGCCCATCCAGGCCTCGCTGGCCTCGAGCATCCCTTTTCCGCAGCGCCTGGGCAAGCCCGAGGAATTTGCCGAACTAGCTGCGCACATCGTGCGCAACGACCACCTCAATGGCGAGACCATACGTCTCGATGGCGCGCTGCGCATGGCGCCGCGCTGAGCAAAGGCCTCCATGAGCAAGACAGTGGTTTACGAGGTGGAGGTGATGTTCGGCGATTGCGACCCGGCCGGCATCGTGTTTTTTCCCAATTTTTCCAAGTGGATGGACGCCTCCTCGCTGAATTTTTTCATGCAGTGTGGTGTGCCGCCCTGGCGCGAGCTGATCAAGACCCGCGGCATCATCGGCACCCCGCTGCTGGAGATACACACCCGCTTCATGCGCCCGGCCACCTATGGCGAGCGGCTGCAGGTCTACACCAGCGTGCAAGAGTGGCGCAGCAAGGTCTTCCTGCACAAGCATGTGGTGCAGCGGGGCGACACCGTGCTGTGCGAAGGCAGCGAAACCCGCGCGTTTTGCATCAAGCACCCTGAGGATCCCAGCCGCATCCAGGCCATCCCAGTTCCCGAGGACATCAAGGCCAAGTGCCTTTGATCAACACCTGTTTCATCCGATTTCCGATTTTCAAACCCTGGCTCAAAGAGGAGACAACCATGACCCAAAGACGTGCCTTTCTTCAATCCACCGCAGCCGGCGCGCTGCTGTCCAGTGCTGTATTTCGCCAGGCTCTGGCGCAAGGCGGCCTGCCTGTTGACCAGGTCAAGGTGCTCTACGGCTTTCCGCCCGGCAGTGCCGGCGACATCTGCGCCCGCCGCGTGGCCGAAAAGTTTGCCGGCAGCAGCTACAGCCGCAACCAGGGCGTGATCGACAGCCGGCCGGGCGCTGGCGGCCAGATCGCACTCAATGTGCTCAAAAGCGCGCCAGCCGACGGCTCGGTCCTGGCCATGACGCCCTTTTCCGCGATCTCTCTGTACCCGCACATCTTCCGCAACCTGCAGTACAAGCCCTTCGAAGACTTCACGCCGGTGGGCACCAGCTCGATGATCCATCACGGCTTCGCGGTCGGCCCCATGGTGCCCGAGAGCGTCAAGAACGTGCGTGATTTCATCGCCTGGGCCAAGGCCAATCCGGCCCAGGCCAGCTACGGCTCGCCCGCCGCCGGCTCGACGCCGCACTTCATCGGCGCCCTGCTCGGCCTGAACAACAACTTCGACTTCAAGCATGTGCCCTACCGCGGCTCGGTGCCTGGCGTGACCGATGTGGTCGGCGGCCAGATCGCCAGCATGTTCACCCCGCATGGCGACTTCATCGCCAACCACAAGGCCGGCAAGATGCGCATCATCGCCACCTCGGGCCGCACCCGCTCGCCCTTCGTGCCCGATGTGGCCACCTTCGCCGAGCAAGGCTTCCCCGAGCTCACGGTGGAGGAGTGGTTCGGCTTTTACGCCCCGGCCAAAACCCCTGCTGCAGTGGTGCAGGCGGCCAATACCGCCATCAACGCTGCGCTGCGCGACAAGGCGCTGCAGGACGCCTTCACCGTGGTCGGCCTGATTCCCTTTGGGGGCTCGATCGCTGACCAGCAGCGCAGCGCTCAGGCAGAATTTGAGCGCTGGGGCCCGCTGATCAAGCGCATTGGCTTTACCGTTGACTCCTGATCTGCAAGCGCCCTGCGGCCCGCGCCACAACGCGCGCCGCAGGCCCCTCCCACCTTCTGAGTAGATAGCCCATGGCCGATTACCAGCCCGACGTGCAAGACGCCTTGTTCCTGCTGCAGCAAGTCGCCGGTGCCGGCCCGACGCTGCGCGCCCTGCCAGCATTTGCAGAGCTTGACGAGGCACTGGTCGAACAACTCTTGACCGAGGCCGGCAAATTCGTCGCCGAGGTCATCGCGCCCCTGCAGCAGGTCGGCGACCGGGTGGGCGCGCAGTTCAAGGACGGGCAGGTCACCATGCCGCCGGGCTTTCGCGATGCCTACCAGGCCTTCTGGCAGGCCGGCTGGCCCGCCCTGGCCGCAGCCCCCGAAGACGGCGGACAGGGCCTGCCCTGCGTGCTTGAGGCCATGCTCTACGATTGGCTGAGCGCGGCCAACCATGGCTGGACCATGGCGCCGGGCCTGCTGCACGGCGCCTACGAGTGCATCAAGCACCATGCCAGCCAAGCGCTCAAAGATCAGTACCTGAGCAAAGTGGCCACTGGCCAGTGGCTGGCCACCATGTGCCTGACCGAGCCGCATGCCGGCAGCGATCTGGGCCTGGCCGCCACTAAGGCCGTGCCACAAGCTGACGGCAGTTACGCGCTCAGTGGCACCAAGATTTTTATTTCCGGCGGCGAACACGACCTCACCGACAACATCGTGCATCTGGTGCTGGCCCGCCTGCCCGACGCCCCGTCCGGCCCCAAAGGCCTGTCGCTGTTTCTTTGCCCCAAGTTCTACCCCGATGGCAGCCGCAGCGCAGCGCACTGCGAGCGCATCGAAGAAAAGATGGGGCTGCACGGCAGCCCCACATGCGTGATGCGCTTTGACGCGCCCCAGGCCTGGATGGTGGGCGAGCCCGGCAAGGGCTTGAACGCCATGTTCATCATGATGAACTCGGCCCGTCTGCATGTGGCCATGCAGGGCATGGGTTTGCTCGATGCCGCCTGGCAAAAAGCCCATGCCTATTCGCTCGAGCGCCGGCAAATGCGCGCCCCAGGCGGCGCCAAGGCTGCGTGCCAGGCCGACCTGATTGCCGAGCACCCAGCGGTGCGCCGCATCCTCGATACCCAGCGCGCCTGGATCGATGGCGGGCGAATCCTGGCCTACCGCACCGCTCTCGAATTAGACCTGGCCCACCACCACGGCGATGCCCAACGGCGGGCAGCCGCCAACCGCTGGTGCAGCCTGATCACCCCGGTGCTCAAATCGGCTTGGAGCGAACAGGGTTTTACCGGCGCCAGCGCCTGCCTGCAAGTCTTCGGCGGGCACGGCTATGTGAGCGAATGGG
>CANHGF010000044.1 GCA_947460065.1 Comamonadaceae bacterium | reverse complement strand
GATGGAGATCGGCGCAAAGTCGCGCGGCCCATAGGGCAGCTTGTCATTGAGCGCGTGGTTGAAGATGATGGGCCCGGGCGCGCCCATCATCAGGGTGTAGCCGTCGGGCTTGGCCTTGGAAACATAGGTACTGGCCACCACCGCGCCAACGCTGGGCCGGTTCTCCACCAGCACCGGCTGCTTGAGGCGGTCGGCGAGTTTCTCGGCCAGCAGGCGGGCGATGAAGTCGACGCCGCCACCGGCCGCATAGCCCACCACAATGGTCACCGGCTTGTTGGGATAGTCCTGGGCCTGCGCGGGTGCGGCGAGCAGGCAGGCACTGGCTGCGAAGGCAACGGCCTGAAAAGCTTGCTTGAGTTTCATGGAAGTCTCCTAAATTGCTTTGAATCAATCACTGAAGCCCGACCTGCACATTGAGCACGGCCGATCGACCTTCGCTGAGGGCTTGCAGACAGCGGGCAATCGCAGCGTCCGCTTCGGCCGGGTCGCGCAGGCATTCACCGTAGGCACCGAAAGCCTGGCCGACCAGCTCGAACTGCCGCACCGGACCCTGCAGTCGCGACTGGTATTCGTCGGCCTGCGCCGCTGCGCCCTGGGGGTAGACCCGCAGCACCGCCTCCTTGACCGCTTGCCAGCCGCCGTTGTCGAGCACCACGGTCAAGATGGGCAGGCCATAGCGCTGCGCGGTGGCATAGACCGAGCTGGGGGTGCAGAAGTGAAAGCCGCCGTCACCCACGATGTGCACCACCCGCGCGTTCGGGCGCGCCAGCTTGGCGCCCAGGGCCATGCCACCGCTGTAGCCCAGACCGCCGCCAGCGCCGCCAAAAAAGCTCAGCGGCTCGCTGCGCGGGATCTGCTGCATCACCGCCGGTGAATTGCGCACCGCCTCGTTGATCACGATGTCTTGCGGCGCCAGGGCACGACCCAGGGCCGCGCACACCCAGGCCGGGGCAATCGCATCCACCTGGCCGGGCTTGGCTGCCACCTGGGCCCAAGCGGCCTGCCGCTGGGCGCTGGCCAGCTGCAAGGCCTGCAGCCGGCGGGCGGCGCGCTCATGAAAATCGCTGCCAGCTTGCACACGCAAGCGGGCCAGCACCTGCCGGATCACGCTGCCGGCGTCAGCCTGCACCCGCAAGTCGGTGGCAAAGCCCCACATCGGGTAGTCCTGCTTGATCGGATCCACATCCACGTGAGCCCACCAGGTCTGAGCCTCGGCCTGCACAAACTTGGGCAGCCAGGGCACGTCGATGTCCAGCAGCAGGCCCACATCGGCCCCGGGCAGAACCTGCGCCGGATCGAAGCCGGCAAAACAGGGCGACAGCCGGGAGATGCTCATGGTGCTGGCCATGTAGTCGACCACCGGCATGCCGCACAACTGCGCAAGCTCCTCAAGCGCAGCCACCGCATCGGCCTTGCGGCCCAAGTAGGAAGTAATGACCACCGGCCGCTCGGCAGTGAGCAGGCGATCGACGATGAGCTGCACCCGCGCCTCGTCAATGCCGCCCAGCAGCGAAGGACCGTAGCGAGTGGCATCAAAAGGCTCCTGCGATGCGCTGACCTCTTCGGCCAGCACCTCACGCGGCAGCGTCATGTAGACCGGGCCGGGCGGGTCGGTGTGCATGATGGAATGCGCCCGGCGCAAGGCCTCGCGCGCCACCACCGATGTGGGCAAGTTGTATTCCCACTTCACATAGGGCCGAACCAGAGAGCCAATATCAAAGGGATCCTGCACGAAATGCACATAGTTGTCGCGCGAACCCGGCAACTCGCCGCGCAGGGTATAGGGCGCCTTGCCAGCCAAGAGCATGACCGGCAGGCGGCCGCGCAGCATGTTGTGCATGCCCATGACCGCATTGGCGGTGCCGGCATCGACGTGCACCATCACCGCCTGGCCCTGACCGGTCAGGGCGGCATAGCCGGCGGCCATGTGGATGGCCACATTCTCATGCGGGCAAAGTATGAATTGCGGATGGGCCCTACCCTCAGCGTCCCAGCGGGCCAACTCCTCAATCAGGCTGACATGGTCAGTGCCCAAGTTGGCAAACACATGGGACAGGCCTAGCTCGCTCAGGCCTTGCAGAAAGTGATGGGCGCCCAAGGCGCGGTGGGAATCAGAGGTGGACACGGTCAGTTTTTTCTAGAAAAGGGATGGGCAGCAAAGCGTCGCATCGGCCCGACGTCGGCGATGATGCTGCCCATTGTCGGTGCTAGACACAGGGCAATCCCTAAGCACACTAAGGATCTTTTTATTGGATGCTTGCGCACCTTCCGAAATCAGACTTTTTAGCCAAGCGCCCATGCAAACCGGTCAAACCGTCCCCTTCGATGTCCAAATGGCCTGCCAGGCCAGCGTGATGAGCTTCATGGCTCACTTTGACGCGGACGAATTTGACGCCCTGCAGGCCCTGTTCGCCCCCGACGGCACCAGGGTGCGCTCGGACGGCACCCTGCGCGGCATGGCCGATCTGCAAGCCTGGATCGCCCGCCGGCAGCCGGGCCGGATTTTTGTGCGCCACCTGATTTCCAACCTGCGCTTCGAGGCCCTGCCCGATGGGCGGGTGCGGGCCCACTCCTATGTGGTGGCCTACCGCCACGACGGTGAACCCGGCGACGCAAGGCCGGCGCTCACCAAGGGGCCGGCCCTGATGGGCCGCTACACGGACGACCTGATCCTGCACGCAGGCGTCTGGAAAATTCACCACAAAAGCGTCGAACTCGACTTCAAGCTGGCTTGATCACCTCTTTTTTTGGAGACTGTCATGAAAAAACTTCTTACCCTGGGCACTGCACTGATTCTGGCGGGTTGCGCCAGCACGCCATCGACCCCGCCGCCGCCCAACGACCAGGTGACGCTGCGGGTCAATGTGTTTCGCGGCGCCAGTAACCTGCCCATCTACATGGCGCAGGAAAAGGGCTATTTCGCGCGCCGCGGCATCACGCTGCAGATGCTGTTTACGCCCAACTCCACCGAGCAACGCACCGGTCTGGCCCAGGGCCGCTTTGAAATTGCCCATGCCGCCGTGGACAACACCGTGGCCATGATCGAGGTGGCCAAGGCCGACGCGGTCATCGTGGCCGGCGGCGACGGCGGCATGAACGAGGTGCTGGTGCGCCAGGACATTAACAAGATCAGCGATCTGCGCGGCCGCACCTATGTGGTCGACGCGCCCAACACGGCCTATGCCCTGATCAGCCGCAAGCTGCTGAAGGACGCTGGCCTCAAAGAAGGCGTGGACTACAAGCTCGACCCGCTCGGCGGCTCAGAGGCGCGCACCAAGGGCCTGGACACCCCGGCAGGCGCCGCGACCTTGCTCAACCCGCCCTGGAACTTCCTGGCCAAGGAGCGCGGTGCCAAGAGCCTGGGCCGCACCGTCGACCTGTTCGGGCCCTACCAGGCGCAGGGGGTGTTCGTCATGCGCCCCTGGGCCGCCAAGAACGCCCCGGCACTTGAGCGCTATCTGGCGGCCTACATCGAAGGCTGCCGCGCTGCGCAGGACCCATCCCAGCGCACTTTGGCACTGCAGGTGCTCACGCGTGAACTCAAGCTGACGCCACAGGTGGCCGAGCTCACCTACACCGAGCTGATGACCCGCGGCAGTGGCTTGTCCAAGGACTGCGCCTTTGACATGCAGGGCTTTCGCAACGTGCTGGCACTGCGGGCCGAGATCGAAGGTCAGTGGGGCGGCAAGGCACCGGATCCGGCCCGCTTTATCGACCTGAGCCTGTACAACCGCGCCCTGGGTCACGCCCGTCCGTGATGGCTGCCTCGCCAGGCGCAGCGGTGCGCCCGCCCCTGCGCCTGCGCCACATGGGCATGTACGTGTGGGACATCGAGCGCATGGCCGCCTTCTACCAGGAGGTGCTGGGCTTCATCCAGACCGACAAGGGTTTTGTGCGCGGCCATGATGTGGTCTTCCTCAGCCGCGACCCGAAGGCGCACCACCAACTGGTGATGGAGACCGGCAGACCCCCGGGCCGAGGCCCGGGCCATGGGCTGCAGCAAATTTCCTTTCAGGTTGACAAGCTCGACGATCTGCGCGCCATGCGCGCCCTGGTGGGCAGCCGCAGCGATGTCGAGCGCATACAGCCGGTCGACCACGGCAACTCATGGTCGCTGTATTTCTGGGATCCGGAAGACAACCGCGTCGAGATCTACCTGGACACGCCTTGGCATGTGGACCAACCCTTTTTGCAGCCGCTGGAGCTGGAACTCAGCGATGAGCAAATTCATGCCAACACCGAAGCCCATATTCAGGGCAAGGCCGGACTCAAGCCCATGAGCCTATGGCAGGAGGAGATGGCGCAGCTGGTGGGTTGAGTGCGGGCGGTGATTCAGCGCCCAACGAAGACCGGCTTGCGCTTTTCCCGGAAGGCGTTGACCGCCTCCTGGTGGTCGGCGGTGACGTTGGACATGGCCTCATAGGCCAGCGAGGCGTCCATGATGCTGCTGGCCAGTTGCTTAAGCCCAATGTTGACGGAAAGCTTGGTCCACTTGATCGCCTTGATCGCGCCGGCGGCTAGGGTGTCGGCAAACTGGCCCACTCGGACGTCGAGCTCTGCCAGCGGCACCACATGGTTGATCAGGCCCATGCCGGCGGCTTGGGTGGCCGTCATCAAGGTGCCGGTCATCAGGTATTCCTTGGCGCGGGCGTAGCCTATGAGCTGGGGCCAAATGACCGCACCGCCGTCACCGGCGACCAGACCGACCGAAACATGGGGGTCGCCGATCTTGGCGCTGTCGGCGGCAAACACGATGTCGCAAAACAGGGCGATGGTGGCGCCCAGGCCGGTGGCATGGCCGTTGAGCTTGGCAATCACCGGCTTTTCGCAGTCGAGCAGGGAAAAGATGATCTGCTTGGCCTCGCGCGCGGTCTTCTCAAAGGAGGCCGGCTCGTCAATCATCTTCTGGAAAAACACCACGTCGCCGCCGGAAGAAAAGGCGCGGCCAGCCCCGGTCAGCACCACGATATCGGAATCTGCGTCATTGGAAGCGTCGGTAAAAACGCGGGCCAACTCCTCGTGCATCACCTCATCGACCGCATTGAGCGTGGCAGGCCGGTCCATGGTGATTTCAAGAATGCGGCCCCGCCGCGCAAAGCTCAGGGTGGTGTAGGTATCGAATTTCATTCGGTAAAACTGCCATCGATGCTGGTAAAACGCAATGGTAACCAGCATGCCCGGACGCGCCAGTCACTCACATGCCAGGGTACCGCAAGCCAGTTGCTGGCACGCACCATTGCGCAGAGCATCACCGAAAAGACCGGTCATACCATCGTGATTGAAACAGGGAGGACGCAGGCTGCCGGCGCCCGCTTTGCCAGCGAGATCAAGACCGAGTACAACAAAAGGCCGGGCTGACCAAGCGCCTAAGGCTGATGAAGCGAAGGCTGAGCCGGCCTAAGCGGCCTTGGTGGCGCGCCGCACCTTGGCAATCGGCCGCATCTTGCGCGCCGGACTGCTGAGCACATCAATCGTCATCGGTCCCTCATAGGCGGCAAGCACCAGATCGCGCATCTGCTCCAGATGCACCTGCCAAAAGCGCTCGACCTCGACCGCCTTGCCCGCCCGCAGCAGCGCCAGCGCCTGTTCGCGCCGGCGCAGGCTTTCCTGCCGCAGCTTGTCCACGCTGGTTTTGTCACGGGTACGCTCAGTCACATGCTCATGCTGGCGCCGGATGATGTCGTAAATCAAAGAGGCGAGCAGGTTCAGTGTCTTGTTGCCGCAATGACGGGTGATCAGCATGGAAAACATGGCGCTGAGATCGGCGTAGCGGGCCAGATCGGTCTTGGCAGCCTCCCGAGCTTCATCAATGTTGGACTGCAGTTCATCAAACACCGCTGCACCCCCGCGCGCAGCCAGCAAGGCCGCAGCTGGCGGCTCGATAACCGTACGGGCAAACCACAGATCGGGTAAGGTGGTACCCTGCAACTGCAAAAACACACCCACCTGGCTGGCCACCGATCCAAGATCGATGGAACTGACACGGGCGCCGCCATGCTTGCCGCGGCTGATACTGATCAGGGACTCAGACTCCAGCAGGCGCAAAGCCTCGCGCATGGTCGGGCGCGAAACTGCAAACTCGGTTTGCAGCACGCTCTCGGGCTGCAGCTTGTCGCCCGGCTTGAGTCGGCCCATGACGATCTGTTGCCGCAGCTCAGCAGCCACAAGTTCGGCCGCCTTCGGGCGCTTTGAAGCGATGCCGTCTTTACCTGGGCGTGAGGGAACTGAACGCAGCATGGCGTCAATTATCACCGGCCGATCCCGCCAGCCAGCCTGCCTGCCTGGGCCCGACCACCCCGGGCCGACGAGTTGCCGGTATCGCCTACGCATCATCGAGCCAGTTGACTCTTTGGGCAGCCCCTGCATAATAGGTAGACAATTAAACGAGTAAGGGAGCGCGCCGCAATGAATTGGCCGACCGTGGTGTACAGCGAGGAGATCATGCGCGAGGGCTTTGGCATTGCCGACCCCGGCATTGCCCTGTCCGAGCGCGTTCGCTTGCTCGAGGCGCTGTCGGACACGGGCCTGCAGCGAATCACCGTCGGCGCCTTTGTCAGCCCCAAGTTTGTGCCGCAAATGGCATGCTTTGAGGAACTGCTGCGCTCCTTCACCCCGCGCCCCGGTGTGCAGTACCTGACCTTCATGCACAACCACAAGGCCCGGCTCAAGGCCCAGCAGTTCTCGCCCCCCCTGGCGGTGGAAGAAGAGGTGGTGACCTTGTTCCAGGACATCTGCGACGTCCATCAGCGGCGCAATGTCAACCGCTCGATCGAAGAGTCCATGCAGACCTGGCCGGAGCTGATTGCCCAAGCTCAAAGCCGCGGCGTCCGGCGCGCCCGTGCCGGCATCGCCTCGGCCTGGGGGTCGAACTTCCTGGGCAAGTTTTCCGCAGACTACCGCCTATGGTCGCTACAGCAGCAGATGGACATCTTGGGCAATGGCGGGCTGGAGGTGTTCGAGATTGGCCTGCACGACTCGCAAAGCTGGTGCCTGCCCCATGAGATCGAGGCTGATCTGCGCGAGATCAAGCGACGTTGGCCACAAGTTCAGCACTTTCACCTGCACATGCACGATGCCCGCGGCATGGCACTGCCCTGCATCTACGCCGCCCTGCGGGCCCTCGATGCCAGTGACACCGTGCTCATCGACGGCACGCTGGGCGGCATCGGCGGTGGCCAGTTCTGCGGCAATGGCATTGCTTCGGGCATGGTCCCCACGGAAGATCTGCTGCACATGCTGGAGGGCATGGGCGTAGACACCGGAATCGACCTGGACAAGATCATCGACTGCGTCTGGATGCTGGAGAAGATGGTCGGACACGCGGCCTTTGGCCATGTCTCCAAAGCAGGGCCGCGCCCGATCAAAGCAGCCCAGTTCTATGACCCCAACCTGCCGGCCATTGAAAGCCTGCAGGCCGCCAGACACTTCAAGCTGGGCTCGGCCGCCTATGCCGGGCAAACCTATTCGCCCTGGAAGCAAGCCATCACCGGCCCCTGGTTCCAGGGCCCAAACGAACTAAAAACCAACCCTTGAGAGGATGATTCCAACATGAACTTCAGCCTGACCGACAACCAGATCATGATCCGAGATTCGGTGCGCGACTTCGCCGAAAAGGAGCTGCTGCCACACTACAAGCACTGGGATCGCAGCGGCGATTGGCTGACCAAGGACTACATGCAGAAGATTGTGGACATGGGTCTGCTCAGGCTGCGCCTGCCGGAGAAATTCGGCGGTCAGGGCTACTCCTTCGTCGACTGCGGCATCGTGTGTGAAGAAATCGGCCGCGCCGACCACCAAATCCGCTACATCGTCTCCAACGCCATCCACATTGGCGAAATGGCCCACGCGATGCACCCGGATTTGCAAGATGAATGGATTCCGCGGATCGCCAATGGCGAGATGATGTCGCTGGCTTTCACCGAGCCACGCGGCGGCGCCGATGCCGGCAACATCGTCACCAAGGCGGTGCGCGACGGCGACGATTGGGTGCTCAACGGCGAAAAGACCAGCATCACCTTTACCGGCGTGTCCAAGGTGGTCTTCGTCTCGGCACGCACCGGAGGGCCTGGCCCGCGTGGCCTGTCCTTCTTCCTGGTCCCGACCGACACCCCCGGCCTGAAGATGGTCAACTTCGAGCGCATGGGTCAAAAGCTCGACCGCGGCGGCAGCTTCTTCTTCGACAACGTGCGCATACCGGCGCGCAACATGATCGGCAAGGAAAACGAAGGCTTCATCTGGGCCATGACCATCATTGGCTACAACCGCAACTTCGTGCCCCTGGCCTGTATCGGTGCCGCCCAAAAATCGCTGGAGGAAACCACCGAATACCTCAAACAACGCAAGATCATGGGCAAGTCCGCCACCCAATGGCAGGGCGTGGCCCAGGAGTTGGCCATCTGCGCCACACAACTGGAGTCTGCCCGCATGCTCTGCTACAAGGCGCTGTCCCTCAAGGACATGGACATGCGCCATGACGCCGAATCGTCGATGGCCAAATGGTGGGGTGTGAAGGTGGCCAATGACACCCTGGCCACCTGCATGCGCCTCAATGGTCACTACGGCTGGGCCAAAGACCTGCCGCATGAGCAGCGCCTGCGCGACTGCCTGGGCATGGAATCGGCCGACGGCCCGCGGGAGGTGCATCTGGGCATCATCGCCCGCGACATCGTCGGCAAGCAGTTCGCACCTTTCTGAGGCAAGAGGCCGCGCGATGTCGAACCCGAGCACTCTGGGCTGGACCTTGTCGGAGCTCGATGACGGCTGCTCCGGCATCGTCGACCCGCCGCAGGTCAGTGCTCAGGCCCGCGACTTAGCCCCGGTCCTGCGCAAAATCAGCTGAAAAGGCAGACCTTCATGGGCCCCTTGCATGGACTCAAAGTCATCGAGCTGGCGGGCATCGGACCTGGGCCGATGGCGGCCATGTTGTTGGCCGATATGGGCGCCACGGTGCTGCGGGTAGACCGCAAGGAACCCGCAAGCCTGGGGGTGCCGCGGCCCCTGAAGTACGACCTGCTGCTGCGCAACCGACGCAGCCTGCCGCTGGACCTCAAGCAGGCTGCCGCCATCGAACTGGTGCTAGACATGGTCAGCAGCTCGGACGTGCTGATCGAGGGCTTTCGGCCCGGCGTGACCGAACGCATGGGCCTGGGCCCTGAGGCCTGCCTAGCACGCAACCCCCGGCTGATCTACGGCCGCATCACCGGTTGGGGCCAGAGCGGGCCCATGGCGCAGGAGGTAGGACACGACCTGAACTACATCGCACTGACCGGAGCTTTGCATGCTTTCGGCCGAGCCGGTCAGGCTCCAGCACCACCGATCAACCTGGTCGGCGACTTCGGCGGTGGCACGCTCTACCTGGTGATGGGAATACTGGCAGCCCTGCACGAACGCCAAAGCTCGGGCCAGGGCCAGGTGGTCGATGCCGCCATGGTCGATGGCGTGGCCTCCCTGATGACGCAGCCCCATGGCAGCTTGGCCGCCGGTGTGATCAGCACCGAACGGGGCACCAATCCCACCGATTCAGGCGCGCCCTTTTATGATGCCTATGCATGCTCCGACGGCCTATGGGTATCGCTGGCAGCGGTGGAGACCAAGTTTTATCAGCAGGCATTAGAGGTCTTGGGCCTGCCGCAATTGCTGGCCGACCAATGGAAGCGCGAGACCTGGCTGGCAGCCAAAGCACGCATCGCCGAGCGCTTTGCCAGCCGCAGTCGTGAGCAATGGTGCCACGCCTTTGAAGGCGTCGAAGCTTGCTTTGCACCTGTGCTAACGCTCGAAGAAGCGCCGCAGCATCCGCACCTGAAAGAGCGTGGTGTGTACGACCAAATCGACGGCGTGACCCAGCCCATGCCGGCGCCACGCTTTAGCCGCACGCCCTCGCCCAAGCCCAAGCCCTTTCGGCCCTGGAGCAAGGACGAGGCGCGCGAGATTCTCGCCCCCTGGCTGGATGACGCTGCCATCGAAGCAGCGCGCCAGGCCCATTTGCTGGATTGATTCACACCACCCCCCCAAAAGACAGGAGAGACAAATGAGACAAGCACACAAGCCCGCCTCCAACACCCAAGACGCCATCCAGCGCCGCCACCTGCTGGGCGGCGGCGCAGCAGGCATGCTGTGGGCCATCGGATTGCCCGCCCAGGCGCAGGCGGACTTTCCGAATCGGCCGATCAAGATCGTGGTGCCCTACTCGGCCGGTACCGGCAGCGATGCCCTGGCCCGTACCGTGGCCCAGGGCGTGACCGACAAAACCGGCAAGCCGGTGATCGTCGAAAACCGTGAGGGCGGTGGCAGCCTGATCGGCACGATGGCGGTGGCCAAGGCGCCAGCGGACGGCTACACCATCCTGATTGCCGCCAACCCGATGGCCATCGTGCCAGCCAGCCAGTCACAGCCTCAGTACAACCCAGCCCGAGACTTTGCCCCGGTGGCCAAGGTCGGCGTCATCCCCCTGGTGCTGGCCACATCGCCCAGCCTGGGCTTCAAGTCGGTGCGCGACCTGATCACTTATGCCAAGGCCAATCCTGGCAAGCTCAGCTACGGCTCGTCTGGCGCGGGCACCATCAGCCAGCAAGAAATGGAGCTTTTCAAGCAAGCGGTAGGCATCGACATTCCGGAAATTCCCTACAAGAGCACGGCGCAGGCCATGACCGACCTGATCGGCGGCACGCTCTCGGTATTTCCGGTGGTGGTGCCCCTGGTGGCGCAGCACATACAGTCGGGCCGCGCCACAGGCCTGGCGGTGTTTGACGTGCGCCGCTCGCAACTGCTGCCAGACCTCCCGGCCATCAGCGAACAGGTGACCGTACCCGGCTACACGCCCACGCCAGTTTGGTACGGCTTTGTGGCGCCGGCAGGAACACCGGCAGCCATCATCAACGCGCTGTCGACCATGATCAACGCTGCGATGGACACGCCCGAGGCCAAAACCAGGCTGACCGCGCTGGGCGCGCAACGCATCAGTTTTACCAACGAACAGTTCCTCAATGACCTGCGCAGCGAATATGAGAAGGCGGGCGCCCTGGCCAAGAAGCTAGGTACTTACAAGTAACCGGGGGCCGGCCACCGCCAACGGCCTGCACGGCGCGCACGATCGAGGAGTTGCGCGATCTGGCGCCTACGCTGGCTGCGCCTGAGGGACCGGTGCTGATTGATTGCAAGATCAACGCCGCTATTGCCGCCGGATTTCTTCTGGAGACCGCGCCGGCTCAGCGGCATTGAAGCCGCGCCGGCTCGCTCAAGCCTGCCCGATCACTTGCGCGGCCAGCAAAGCCTCGATCTCGTCCTCGCTATAGCCGAGCTCGCCGAGCACCTGCCGGGTGTGCGAGCCCAGGGCAGGCGGCGGCTGACCAACCCGGGCCACCTGACCGTCAAAGCGCACCGCGCGCGCCACGGCCTTGACAGTCCCAAATTCGGGGCTGGTGT
>CANHGF010000043.1 GCA_947460065.1 Comamonadaceae bacterium | reverse complement strand
CGCCCATCAAGCAGAACGCCCAGATCGAGCTGGTAGCCCTGTACCTTGGGCAGAGCGTCCCACTTCAGGTTATTGCGCCATTGCAGCGCTAGCCAGGCTGACTGGTTCAAGCGCTCATAGCCTCTGAATTTTCCAGCCTGCAGGTCGCCTTGGAGGTCGCTGTAGCTTGTTTGATAGGCCAGTCCCGCATACAGGCCGCGGTCGCCGTTGGTGGGCATCAGTTGGTAGAGCGCCCGCCCCCGAAAGTCGAAGGTTCTGCGATCGCTCAGCCCGCCTTGGCGGCTGCTGTAGTCCTGCGCGCCGATCAGACCGTCGGCCTCCAGTTGTACCCGGGGCAGGCCCTGCAGATCGCTCACGCGCAGGTGCAAGCCCAACTCAGGGCCGGCGATCTTCATGCCTATGCTGGGTTCGCTGTAGCGGCTGGCGGCGGCGCTGCTGGACCATTGCAGCCGGGCCCAGGGGGCGTCTGTTGTTGGGGTCTGGGCTTGCGCCGATGCCGACAGAAAGCTGAGGGCGGCGGTGAGGGGAAGGAGGAGGGCGCGCATGGGGTAAATACTAACCGGTCTGAGCGCAGCTGTCTGGCCTTGGCTGTAGCAGCCCTTGGGGACAGGGGCCTTGGCGCAAGACAGGGGAAGACGGTCCGGGGCCTTTGCGCCAGCTTGGCCTTGCGGTGAGGCCAGCCGCCAGATAATCCGGCCATGCCTTTTGCCAGCGCGCCTTCTACTCCAGCGATGCCGGCGCCGCGCATTGTGCTGGCCACCCTCAACGCCCGCTTCATCCATGCCAGTCTGGGGCTGCGTTGCCTGCTGGCCAATATGGACAGGCATGGCCGGCCCGGTCTGCGCGAGCAAACCCTGCTGTGCGAATTCACCCTGGCGCAAAAGCCGGTCCATATTGCCGAGCAATTGCTGGCCTTGCGGCCGCAGGTGATCGGGCTGGGGGTCTATATCTGGAACGCGGTGCCCACCTTGCAGTTGGTGCGCTTGCTCAAGGCTTTGGCACCCAGCATCAAGATTGTCTTGGGCGGGCCTGAGGTAAGCCACGAGGTCGATCAGCAGGAGATCTGCCGCCTGGCTGACCATGTGGTGACCGGTTGGGGCGATGTCAGCTTTCCCCGCCTGTGCCGCGATCTATTGGACGGGCCGCAGCCCTTGATGAAGGTCATCGCCGGCGAGCAGCCCCCCTTGGCCGAGCTCAACCTGCCTTATGCCGAGTACAGCGCGAGCGACCTGAGCGAGCGCTTGTTGTATGTGGAGGCCTCGCGGGGTTGCCCTTATCGCTGCGAGTTTTGCCTGAGCGCCCTGGACAAGACCGCCTGGCCTTTTGAACTCGATGCCATGCTGGCGCAGCTGAAGTCTTTGTACGAGCGTGGCGCCCGACAGTTCAAGTTTGTCGACCGCACCTTTAATTTGCGCATCGAGCAGGCGAGCGCCATCTTGCGGTTTTTCCTCGACCGCATGGGCGGGCCCGGCGGCAGCATGCCCGAGCGCAGCGATGTGTTCGTGCATTTTGAATTGGTGCCCGACAAGCTGCCCGATGCGCTCAAGGCCCTGATTGCGCAGTTCCCCGAGGGCTCGCTGCAGTTCGAGGTGGGTATACAGAGTTTTAACCCGCAGGTGCAGCAGCGCATTTCGCGCAAGCAGGACAACCGGCTGACTGAAGACAACCTGCGCTGGCTGCTCGCCCACAGCCGCGCCCATGTGCATGCCGATCTGATTTTCGGCCTGCCCGGCGAGACGCTGGAGAGCTTTGCCGATGGTTTTGACCGGCTCTATGCCATCGGCCCGCATGAAATTCAGCTGGGCATCTTGAAGCGCTTGCGCGGCGCGCCGATTGCCCGCCATACCGAGGCGGCCGGCATGGTCTACGACAGCGAGCCGCCGTACGCCATCTTGCGCAATGACTGCCTGGACTTCGCCACGGTGCAGCGGGTGGTTCGGCTGGCGCGCTACTGGGACTTGCTGGCCAACAGCGGCCGTTTTTCGCAAAGCTTGCGGCTGCTGCTGGCCGGGCCCTCGGCCTTTGCCGCCTTTTTGCAGTGGAGCGACTGGCTCTGGCAGCGCAGTGGCAAGACGCATGAGTTTGCGCATGAGGCCCTGGTCGATCTGCTCTATGAACATTTGGTGCAAGTGCGCGCGCTGGCGGCCGAGCCGGTGATGCAGGCGCTGCTTGCCGACTACCTGGCCAGCGGCGCGCGCGGCAAGCCGCGCTGTCTGGCCGAGCCACTGGCGGCCCGCGAAGCGGGGCGGGGCCGCAGCCTCAATGCCGGCGCCGTTCAGGCCAGTCGCGCAGCCCGTCAGGCCCGCCATGTGAGCCAGGCCCAGCAGGACACCGACCTTCAGGCGCGCCAGGCTTAGTCCCAGGCCTGAGCCGGCCCGACCGTCTTCAGTGCGTTAACCTACGCCCCATGAGCGCTAAATTGCCCCGCTACTGGGCCCACCTGAAAAGTCCAGATTTCGACCGGCTCGATGCGGCCCGCACTGTTGCGGTCCTGCCCGTGGCCGCCTGCGAGCAGCATGGCCCCCACCTGCCACTGAGCGTGGATATCGATCTGCTCGAAGGCGTACTCGCCCACAGCCTGCCGCATCTGCCCGCCGATGCGCCGGTGCTGATCCTGCCCACCCAGAGCGTGGGCCGCAGCATTGAGCACGAGTCGTTTGCCGGCACGCTGGGCGTGGACAGCGCCGCCTTGATCGGCCACTGGCTGGACCTGGGGCGCAGCGTGGCGCGGGCAGGTATTAAAAAGCTGGTGCTGCTCAATGCGCACGGCGGTAATGTGTCCACCCTGGACATCGTCGGCCGGGAACTGCGAGCCCGCCATGGCCTGACGGTTTGGATGGTCCATACCTTTGCCCTGAAGCTGCCGGCCGAGGTACAGGCCCTGTTCCCGCCCGAGGAACACCGTTTCGGCGCACACGGCGGCGACATCGAAACCTCCATGATGCTGGCCCTGCACCCTGAACGGGTGGACATGGCGCTGGCCCAGAAGTTTGCCTCCAGCAGCCAGCAGCGCGCCCAGCGCTACCCGGTGCTCGGCGATGGCCAGAGCGCCAAGCTGGCCTGGGCGGTGCAAGACCTCAACCCCCTGGGCGCGGCCGGCAACGCCGCAGCGGCCACCGCCGACAAAGGCCGCGCTGTGCTGCAGGCCAGCGCTCAGGTGCTGGCCCGCTTGCTGACCGAAGCCTGCGAACTGGCGCCCCTGTAAGCAGGAGCTGGGCGATGAGCGAGTTTTGCGTGGTCACCACTACCACCGACAACCCGGACCATGCCCGCGCCCTGGCTGGGCAGATCGTCGAACACCGCCTGGGCGCTTGTGTGCAGATCCAGCCCATAGAGAGCCACTATGCCTGGCAAGGGCGACAGGAACAGGCCAGCGAATGGCAGCTGAGCATCAAGACCCGCAGCGCGCTGTATGACGAGCTTGAGCGCTTCATCCGTGCCCGCCATCATTACGAGACCCCGCAGCTGCTGTGTACCCCGGTGCTGGCCGGGCAGGCCGACTACCTGGCCTGGATCAGGCAGGAAACCCAGGGGCCGGGCCAGCAGGCTTGAGGCCCGCTGCTGAGCTGCGCTGCGGGTGCGGCTTCAGCGAGAACCTCCGCTGGCTGGGCGAGGCCCTGCTCAGCCCAGGCCTACACTGTCGGATCCATGTCCAAGCCTTCCTCGTCTTCTGCAGCACGCTCTGCCCCGCGGTCTGCCTTGCAGCCGCAGCTTGCCGAGTTGCGGCCAGGCCAGTCCGTCGAGCTGCTCAAAGAGCTGCACATCCTCACCCGCGAGGGCAAGCTCAATCAGGACACGCGGCGCAAGCTCAAGCAGGTGTACCACCTCTACCAGTTCATTGAGCCTTTGCTCGATGAGGTGCACGGCCGCCAGGCGGGTCCAGTGCTGGTCGACCATGGGGCCGGCAAGTCCTACCTGGGCTTCATCCTCTACGACCTGTACTACAACGTCGCGCGCGCCGCCCGCTCTGAGCCCGGCGCTCTGGGTCGCATCATCGGTGTGGAGACGCGCAGCGAGCTGGTGCACAAGTCGCGCGAGCTTGCGCAGCGCCTGGGTTTTGAGCGCATGGAGTTTCTCAATGTGTCGGTGCAGCAGGCCCAAAGCGCTGAGCAGATGCCGGCGCAGGTGGACATCGTCACCGCCTTGCATGCTTGCGATACCGCCACCGACGACGCCATCGCTTTCGGCCTTGCGCACCAGGCCCGGCACATGGTGCTGGTGCCCTGCTGCCAGGCCGAGGTGGCCGGGGTGCTGCGGCAGTCCAAGGCCCTGTCGATCAAGCGCAGCCCCTTGGCCGAGCTCTGGCGCCATCCCCTGCACACCCGCGAATTTGGCAGTCAGATCACCAATGTGCTGCGCTGCCTGCAGTTGCAGGCTCATGGCTATGCAGTGACGGTCACTGAATTGGTGGGCTGGGAGCACTCGATGAAAAACGAGCTGATTCTGGCCAGCCGCAGCGCACAGCCCCAGCCGGCGCAGGCACGGATGGCGGCTGAGCGGCTGCAAGTGTTGCTGTCAGAGTTCGGCCTGTCGAACCTGGATGGACGCTTTGCAGTGCCGGCCTGAGTAAGAGTTGGGCCTTGGCAGCGCCGCTCGCGCCTTCTCAAGGACGCCGAGCCTATGGATTCGGTGCTGACGGTCGGGCGCTACAGCGCCCATCTGCTCAAGTGCTGCCCTGTGCACCTGGCTCCTGCGCCCAGCGGCGCAGCACAAAGCGCTGGAGCTTGGCGTTTTCGGTGCGGGGCAGGGCATCGACAAAGCGGATGCGGCGCGGGTATTTGTAGGGCGCCAGCTGCTGCTTGACCCAGTCCTGCAACTCGCGCACCAAGGCCTCTGCCTGGCCCTGTTGCTGGCGCAGCACCACAAAGGCCATCACCACTTGGCCGCGCTCCACATCGGGCGCGCCGACCACGCCGCATTCGGCCACCTGCGGGTGGGTCAGCAGCACGTCTTCCACCTCGGGGCCGGCGATGTTGTAGCCGGCGCTGACGATCATGTCGTCGGTGCGCGATTGGTACCAGAAGAAGCCGTCCTCATCCATCAGATAAGCATCACCGGTCAGGTTCCAGCCGCGCTGCGCATAGTCGAGCTGTCGTGCATCGTCCAGGTAGCGGCAGCCGGTCGGCCCACGCACCGCCAGCCGGCCAACTTGCCCCGGCGGCAGTTGCTGGCCCTGATCGTCAACGATGCAGGCTTCATAGCCTGGCACCACCTGGCCGGTGGCGCCAGGCCGCACCGCGCCAGGTTTGCAGCCAATGAAGGCATGCAGCAATTCGGTCGAGCCCAGGCATTCGGTCATCTCGATGCCGGTGGCCGCCAGCCACTGGGCCCGGGTATCGGCCGGCAGCATTTCGCCCGAGGAGACGCAGCGCCGCAGCGCCGGCAGGCTCTGGGCCAGCGGCGCCATCTTGCGGTAGAAGGTGGGGGCGGTAAAGCAAATGCTGGCTTTGTGTTCGCGCAGGCCTTGCAATAGCGATTCGGGCGTCCAGGACGGTTGCAGCACCGCGCAAGCACCGACCCGCAGCGGGAAAACCAGCAGCCCGCCCAGGCCAAAGGTGAAGGCCAGCGGCGGCGTACCGATGAACACATCGTCGGCGCTGGGCTCGAGCAGATGGTGCGACAGCACATCGGCAATCAGCAGCAGGTCGCGCTGAAAGTGCATGGTGCCCTTGGGCACGCCGGTGGTGCCTGAGGTAAAGGCGATCAGGGCCACGTCGTCCTGCGCGGTATCGGCCGCCGCGCAGCCGCCGCTGTGGTGGGCCATGGCCTGCTGTAGGGCGTCGTCCATGCCCGGGCCAATGGCATAGCCCAAGCTGGGGCAGGGGCGGCCCAGGCTGTCGGCTGCGCCCTGCCATTCGTCCATCAGATCGGCCTGGCAGAAGGCGCCGCCCACTTCGGCCTTGCTTGCGATGACGGCGAGCTCGCGCGCGCGCAGCAGCGGCATGGTGGTTACCGCCACGCAGCCGGCTTTGATCACTGCCAGCCAGCAGGCGGCCAGCATGGGGTGGTTGGCTCCGCGCAGCAAAATTCGAGCGCCGGTGGGCAGGCCCCAGTCACTGCGGATCACCTGCACGATGCGGTCGACCTGTTCCTGCAACTGCGCATAGGTCCACACCAGGCCGGCACCGCGCAGCGCCACCCGCTGGCCTAGCCCTGCGCGCACCTGCGCGTCGAGCAGCGCATCGGCGGCGTTGAGCCGTGCCGGGTAGCTCAGGCCGCGCGGTGGCGCCAGCAACTCGGGCCATTGCTCCACCGGCGGCAAATGCCGGCGGCTGAAATCGTCGGCATGGCCCGAGGGATGCAGAGCGCTCATGGCTGCGTCGTCGGTGCCGGCTTGTCGCTGGGTTCAACGGCTTGCCAGGGCGGTGCGATCAGCCTGCGCTTGCCGTCCAGCGACATGCGTATGCCTGGCTCGTCCAGGGCCTCGCGGTCCCAGAGCTGGCAGGTCACCTGCTTGTGCTTTTGGTCCAGGCCTTCGCAGTAGTTGGTGTACTCGCACAGACGCACCTGATCGCCTTGACCCAGCCAGGTCTTGAGTGCCCAGTCGGGGTCGGCCAGGCTCTGACGCGCGGTGCCCACCACGTCGCAGTCGCCGGCCGCGAGCATGGCTTCTGCCATCTCGAAGTTGTGGACGCCGCCGGTGCTCACCACCGGCGTGTGCAGCCCTTCCTGCTTGAGGGTGTGCCGGATGCTGGCGGTGGCCTGGCGGTTGCGGCCAAAGGGGCCTTGTGCATCCGACAAATACTGCGGCATGCACTCATAGCCGCTGCGTCCGGTGTAGGGGTAGGCCGCCTGGCCTATGCCCGGTTGCTTGGCGTCGTCGAACTTGCCGCCGCGGCTGGTCGAGAGAAAGTCCATGCCGGCGCGGGCGAATTGCAGCGCATACCAGCGGCTGTCGTCCAGCGTGGTGCCGCCGTCTATGCATTCTTCCGTGAGGAAGCGGCAGCCCACCGCATAGTCGGCGCCGACGGCACCGCGCACCTTTTGGTAGACCTCCAGCGGCAGGCGCACCCGACCCTCGCGCGAGCCGCCGTAGCCGTCGCTGCGCGTGTTGGTGGCCGACAAAAATGAGGCCATGGTGTAGGCGTGGGCATAGTGCAGCTCGACCCCGTCAAAGCCCGCGGCCCGGGCGCGGAGCGCGGCCTGTGCGAACAGATCGGGCAACTCCTCGGGCAGTTGACGAATATGCGGCAGATGCAGGTCATTGACCTGCTCGCGTGCGCCGTGCTGCAGGCTTTGCCAGTCGCGCGCATCGAGTAACTCCTGCCAGCGCTGCGGCCCCTGCTCGAACAAAGCCTGACGCGCCTGTTCTGCGGGCATGCCGCCCAGGCCGGCGCGCTCGAGCAGCGGCTCACTGAGCACCAGGTGGCGCTCGAAGAAAACCTGTGGATCCGGGCGGCGCCGGATGCGCAAGAAGTCGATCAGCTGGATCAGCAAGCGGGTGTGGCCACCGCTGGCCTGGTGAACGGCCTGCGTCAAGCGCCGGAGGCCATCGATATAGCGGTCGTCACCGATGCGCAGCAGGGGTCCGCTGGGCACATTGCGGATGCCGGTGGCCTCGATCACGATGGCACCGGGCTGGCCCTGCGCAAAGCGGGCATACCACTGGATCACGTCTTCGGTGACCTCGCCCTCTTCATTAGAGCGCCAGGGCACCATGGCCGGCACCCAGGTGCGGTGCCGCAGACTCAGCGGCCCCAGTTGCACCGGACTGAACAGCCGCGCTGCCTGCGCCTCTTGCCGATTGGGCAGACGCGCGAGGGAAGGAAAAAATTTAATGCGTTCTGGGGGCTTCCACATGTATCGTTATATCCAAGCCTGAATCACGTAATCGTAACTGGCCTGGGCGTTGAACATGTCTACCCGCTGCAAGCGGATCTTCCACTGACCGTCCTGCTGCACCCAATGGTGACGGTAGCTGCCGCCGAAATGACGCACCTTGTCGCGGCGCACCTCCATCATCTGGAAGGCGGTGTAAGTCGACACGCTGCCACTGTGTACCTGTTCGACCAGGGTCGTGCCCAGCAGATGGTGGGTGGCCCACTGCGCGGCCTGCGACCAGGCGTTGGGGTGCAGCAGGCGGTTGGCGCGTACCTGCATCAGCAGCTTGTCTTCGGCAAAGATCGAGGGCTGCGATTCCCAATCGGTTTGCTCGGGCGCGGCTGGCATCCAGTACACGCCGTCTTCGGTGAACATCTCCATCCACTGGCTCCAGCGGCGCGCATCGAGCATGGCCGCTTGTTGGGCCAGCAGCACCTCCAGCTGGCGCAGCAGCGCCGGCTCGATGGTGATGTCTTGCGGGATGTAGCCGACCGCGCTTTCGCGGCTACGGCCCATGTGGTCGGGGGCAATCGATTCTGCGCCCGTGAGCGACTGCACCGCCTCGATGACGACGCCGCTGCCCAGGGCTTGCTTGACTTCGGTTTGTGCCATGATTTTTCCTTTCAAGCCGGCTGGGCGGCAGGGGCTTTGAGCATGTAGCTGCGCCAAGCCTTGAACTGGTTGCGCATCACCACTTCTGAGGTGCCGTTGTTGGAGTAGAGGACGCCGTCTTTTTCGGTGTCGCCGCCCATATTGCGGTGAAAGCTCACCCAGTCATTGCCCTTGGACTGCAGGCCCCACTGCGCGCGGGTCCAGTTCTCCAGGTCGTCGGCATTGATCATGGTGGCCGGCGAATTGACCAGGTTGTAGTACCACATGGCGCGGCGGTAGATCGCCTCGGGCGCGCCCTTGAGCCGGAAATGCCAGATCTCCGACAGCGTCTTGTCCGGCCCCAGTGGGCGCAGGCAGCGTATTTGCTGCAGCGGCGACTGCACCGACAAATAGGGGTAGATCAGCACATGGTGGATGCTGCGCGAGAGGAACTCTTCGGTCTTCTCGGACCCATAGGCCTGGCGCATCAGCGCCTCGTATTCCTGCGTGTCGGGGTCGGTCGGGCGCAGGCCCATATAGGCTTTGAGGATGCCGTGGCCGTGGGGGAAGTTGACGGTTTGCACCGAGTCCCACTGGTCGAAACTGGAGGCGAAGGTCGACAGGTAGTGGTAGTGCAGCGGCGCGCTGCCTTGGGACTTTTTGATTTGATTTTCGACCCGACGAGCCGACACACCGGTCGACTGGTGGGTGACCGAGGGGTGCAGAGCGTCGAGCTGGTTTTCCATGAAGAACTTCCAGTTCGACTGCTGCACCACCCGGTGGCAGACCGGTACCACCTCGACCTCGCCGACCGGCGAGCGGTCGCACATGTCATCGAAAGCGACCTTGGCGTCGCCCAGGAATTCGACCAGCGAGGGGCCCTCAGCGCTCAGGCTAGCAAACACAAAGCCGCGGTAGTTGTCGACCCGGGCGGCGCGCGCCATATTGCAATCAGGATCGTCGGTGGACAGGCGGGTACCGTCGTAGCCCTGGATCAGCGGGATGGCCTTGACCTTGCCGTCCAAGTGAAAGCTCCAAGCATGGTAGGGGCAGACAAAGCTGCCGCCGGTATTGCCGCTGTGGCTGCCGCACAGCTGCACGCCGCGGTGCGGGCAGCGGTTGTAGAGCACATTGATCTGGCCGTCCTTGGCGCGCACCATCACCATGGGCTGGCGGCCGATCTGAAGGGTCTGGAACTGCCCCGGCTCCTTGACCTGCGACTCATGGCCGCAGTAGACCCAGGCGGTCTCGAAGATGTGTTCCATCTCCATGTCGAAGATGGCCTGGTCGGTATAGACGCTGCGGTGAACGCGGTCGGGTTGGACCAGATGGTCCAGGTCGATGGCGGGCATGTAAAACTCCTGAGGCGGTCGGAAATCGAACAGACGCTAAGTTAACAAGCCTGGGCCCGGCAGCGCAACAACCGGCGCGGCGATTTCCATTACCATGGGTTATGGATTTCCGAAAAGTGCAGTTTTTCCTTGCGGCGGTGCGCTGCGGCAGCCTGACCGAAGCGGCGGCCGAACTCGGCGTGTCACAGCCGGCGCTGTCCAAAGCGATCAAGGCGCTCGAGACCAGCCTGGGCGTGCCGCTGATCGAGCGTGGGCGCTTTGGCGTGGTGGCTACGCCCTTTGGCGAGGCCTTGCGTTACCACGGCCAGGTGGTCGAGGCCGAATTCCGGCACGCCACCGGCGAGATCGAATCGCTCAAGGGCGCGCAGAAGGGCCATGTGATGATCGGCTGTGGCCCCACCGAAGCGACCCGACTCTTGCCCATGGCGCTCACCCGGGTGGGGCAGAGCCGGCCCGAACTCAAGGTCAGCGTGCTCTATGGTCTCAATGAATCGCTCATGCCCGCCGTCAAGCAGGGCGACATCGACTTTGCCTTGTCCTCGGTGCCCGGGCGCGCACAAGACCCGGACTTGGTGCACGACACCCTGTTCACCGAAAGTGCGGTGGTGGTGGCCCGAGCCGACCACCCCTTGAGTCGCCTGCGGCAGATCTCGCCAGCCTTGCTGGCCCAGCAGCAGTGGGTGCTACCACGCCAGCGCGAGCTTGAGCGCCAAGCCTTCGACGATTTCTTCCGCAGCCACGGCCTGAACCCGCCGACCGCGCAGGTCGAAACTACCTCCACCGTTTTGATGAAATCCATGGTCATGCAGTCTGATGCGCTCACCTTCGTGCCGCGCGAGCTGATCTATTGGGAAGAGCGCGCCCGCCAGCTGCGTCCGCTGTCGGTGACCGGCGTCGAATGGGTGCGCCCCGTGGGCATGACCCGCCGCCGCCAGGGCGCGCTCAGCCCGGCCAGCCGCTTCGTGATGGAGTGCCTGCGCAGTGTGGCGGCGCAGCACTTTTAGCCTTACCCACGGCGCGACCGCAGGAAAATTTGTGGGAGCGCCGCACTCGGCGCGATGCCGCTTTCGATCTATCGCCGGATCGCCGCGAGGGCGCGGCTCCCGCATCGGCTTGCGATCGCTTCGAGCCGTGCCTGTGGGAGCGCCGCACTCGGCGCGATGCGGCGCTGGAAAAGCTCAAACCCCCAGATACCGATGCCACAGCCCCTGGTCAGCGGCCAGCTCGGCAGAGCTGCCTTGCCAGGCCACTCGGCCTTTTTCGAGGACGAAGTGGCGGTCGGCGATGCGCACCAAGCGGCTGACGTATTTGTCCACCACGATCAAGGTCTGCCCGGCCTGGCGCAGGCGTTCAATGCAGCTCCAGATTTCCTCGCGGATCAGCGGGGCCAGGCCCTCGGTGGCCTCGTCAAAAATAAGCAGCTTGGGGTTGGTCACCAGGGCACGGCCTATGGCCAGCATTTGCTGCTCCCCGCCTGAGAGTTGGTTGCCCATGTTGTTCTTGCGCTCGGCCAGTCGCGGAAAAAGCTCGTAGACCGCCTTGGGTGTCCAAGGCTGGCCGCGTGCATGGCGCTGGTTGGCAAAGGCGCTCAGGTGCTCGTCCACGCTCAGGTTGGGGAAAATCTGCCGGCCTTCGGGCACCACGGCAACCCCCAGCCTGGCAATGGTGTCAGGTCGGTTGCCATGCACTTGCTGGCCTTCAAAGGACACCGAGCCAGACTGAATGCTTTTCAGGCCAATGATG
>CANHGF010000042.1 GCA_947460065.1 Comamonadaceae bacterium | reverse complement strand
TAGTAACACCACCAGGAGACCGCGGTGAGCAGGCTGCGCAGCAGGTGAGTTCCCAGGCGCGGCGTGGGCAAGACGGCCAGGGCGCTGCCCTGCAGCACCCGAGCAATGGCCAGAGCCAGGGCCATTTGCGCCAGCGATCGGATCAGCAGCAGCTGGCCCACGCCGACGCGATCGGCCATGACCCGAACGACCACCGCCTCCAGGGTGGCCAGCAAAATGGACAGCAGAAGCAGACCAATGCCTGCAGTTTCGGGCGCCAGGCGCCGGAGCAGGCGACTCATGCCTGGGGCATGCCACAAGCCTTGTGCGTGGAACCGGCACCGCGGGCGCTGCAAAGGGTTGCCGAATTGATGAGCATGAGGCCCGAGTCTAAGGGCTGAGCCAAGCGCTGACTGTCGCCACCCATACCGTGGCCCCGAGCTTCACAAAGACCAGCGGTCGCAGATTCGCCCTGACGAAGCTGGCTCAGGCCGCAAAGCCGTAGACCTGCCGAGGATGATCGACCAGGATTTTTCGGCGCGTGGCTTCTTCGGGCACCCACAGGGCCAAAAGATCGAAAAGATCGCCGTCGTTGGGCATCTGCCTGCCGTTCATATTCACATGCGGCCAATCGGTGCCCCACAGCAAGCGCTGGGGCGCGTGCGCCGCCAAAGCCCGCGCCAGCGGCGTGACGCTGGCATAGGGGAAATCGCCCGGATCACAGCGCATCGGGCCCGAGAGTTTGACCCAGACCCGGCCGGTGTCGAGCATGCGCAGCAGGCATTCGAAAGCGGGCTGACCGCTGCCGCCAGCGGCGGGAATGGCGGCGAAATGATCGAGGACGATGGTCATGTCCAGGTCCAGCAATTCCTGCGCATTGGCCACCAAATCGTCGCCGGCTGGATAGAACTGGATGTGCCAGCCAAAGTCAGCGACCAGGCGAGCCACGCGCTGCGACAAGCGCGGCAAGGCACCGCGATGGCCGGGACTGACGAAGCGTGCGCCACGCACGCCCAGGCGGTCCAGGCGAGCGATGTGCTCGGGCGTCACATCGTCGGGCAAGAGGGCCACGCCGCGAAAGCGCTGCGGGTATTGCGCGAGCACCTCCTCCAGGTGCCGGGTGTCCTGCCCATAACCCCCGCCACTGACCACCACCGCCCCGGCCAGCCCAAGCGTGTCTTGCAGGGCGATGGCAGTCTCGGGCAGCGCGTCTTCACAGATGTAACGGCTGCCAGGGTTGAAGGGAAAACGGCTAGCAGGCCCGAACAGATGGATGTGGCAATCAATCGCCCCCGCTGGCGCCTTGAGCTGGGGCGTCTTGGTGTGCGGATCGGGCGGCTGGGTGAGCACCGGCCCGGCAGGGATGGGCTCAGCGCTCATGACTCAGTCGGCCTTGATGTTGGCACGCTTGACCACTTCGGACCACTGGCGCAGCTCGGTATCGATCAGGCGGGCGAAGTCGGCAGGCGCGCTGCCGACGGCCTCGACGCCATCGGTCTCCCAGCGCTTGATCAGGGCGGGGTCCCGCAGGGCCTGAAGCAGGCCCTTGTGAATCGCGTCGATCACATCGCGGGGGGTGGCAACCGGGGCCAGCACACCCATCCAGAGGATGCCCTGGTAGCCCGGCAGGCCCGCTTCGGCAACGGTGGGCACATCGGGCATCAGCGGCGAGCGCTTGAGGCTGGCCAGCGCCAAGGGCTTGATGCGCCCAGCACGGACATGGGCGGCGGCGGTGGCAATCGTGTCGTACTTCAGAGCCACCGTGCCCGACAAAACATCATTGAGGGCCGGGGCCGCCCCTTTGTAGGGAATATGGACCACCTGCAGATTGAGCTTTTGCAGCAGCAACTCCATGGTGATGTGCGGCAAGGTCCCATTGCCGGCCGAAGCGTAATTGAGCTTGCCGGGGTTGGCGGCGGCATGCTTGACGAAGCCAGCAAAGTCCGAGTAGGGCTGCCCCGCGTGGGCGATCAAGAGCTCCGGAATCTGCGCCACCAGCGAAACCGGCGCCAGGTCGCGCGCGGTGTCAAAGCCGAGCTTGTCGTTGAGCGCCGGGTTGATGGTGAAGTTCGGGGTGGTAAAGAGCAGGGTATAGCCATCAGCGGCGGACTTGACCACCCGCTGCGCGGCCACGGAGCCGCCGGCGCCGGGCACGTTTTCGATCAGCACTGGGGTGTTCAGCACGGTAGCCAGTTGCGCGCCCAGGGTGCGTGCCACCGCATCGACCGTACCGCCAGCCGGAAAGGGCACGATCAGGCGGACCGGCCTGTCGGGGAAGGCCGCTTGAGCAGCGGCGCTCATCAGCACCAGCAGCGCTGCTGCAGCAAGGTGGGCAAATCGTTTGACGTTCATGGCGAATTCCTCCTGGGCAGCGGCGGCTGCATCTGCGAGCGGGAGTAAAGCACAGGCCTTGCGAGTGCGCCAATGAAAATTTTGAATGGGAGGGCACAATCGCTTGCATTGGAGAGACCGGCTTGCACATCGACTTTCTTGGCATCCAGGCTTTTGTGGCCGTGGCTGAATGTGGCACCTTCGGGCTGGCCGCAGCGCGCCTGCACCTGACCCAGGCCGCCATCAGTCACCGCATGCGCAAGCTTGAAGAGAGCCTGGGCGTACAACTGATCGTGCGGACCTCGCGCGGCATTTCGCTGACCCAGGCAGGCGAGGCGATGCTGCCCAGGGCGCGCCTGTCCATGGCGCAGCTGGAGGAATCCTGGGCGCTCGGCCGCCGGCATGGGCAGCAAGCGCCGGCCTGGGTGAGCTTTGCCTGCCTGCCCACCGTGGCCAGCGGGGTTCTACCCGCGCTGCTGGAGCAGGTCAAGCTCAGCCAAGCCGATTTGCAGGTGCGGGTGTTTGACAGTTCCCCATCGGAGATCCTGGAGTTGGTGCAGGCCCGTACCGCGGCCTTCGGCATCTCGATCGGCTCGGTGGTCGCGCCCGGCTTTAGCAGCCAGACCATCGCCCGCGAGGCCTTTGTCCTGGCCTGCCCCCAAGACCACCCGCTGGCTCAGCGGCCCAGCGTCGCCTGGTCGGACTTGCAGGAGCAGCGCCTGATTCGCATCAGCCTGCCCTCAGGCAACAGCGCCACCATTGACGACTCGCTCGGGCCAGCCCGCCAGGGGCTGCGCTGGGGCCTGGAAGTGCAGCGCACCGCGATGGCCCTGCAGATGGTGCGCGCCGGACTGGGGCTGACCGTGGTACCCGCCCTGGCTGTCCATGCCGACGACGGCGTGGCCTGCGTGCCGCTGCGCTCGCCCGAGGTCAGCCGCAGCCTGGTCCTGCTGACCGTCCCCGGCGTGGCGCTGCAGGGCAGCGAAAGCGACATGGCCCAAGCACTCACCGAGCTGATCCGACAGCGACTGGCTGCGCACCTCAGCCAAGCCGGGCCGATCTGACGGACTTGGCCCAACCATGAGCGGCGCGAATCGGCGGCCGCAAATCTTTCACTTGATGCCGCTGGCCAGATCTGCCTAGACTGCCAACCCAGGCTGCCAGTCAATTCGCCCCCAAAACAGGAGACCCTCATGCATCCCACCTTCTCGCCCCCCGCACTGGCCAGGGTCAACCGACGGCAGTTGCTGCGCGCAGGCGGCGCAGGCGTCGCCGCTCACCTGCTGGCGGTCGGCCCTGCGCATGCGCAAGCGAGCTATCCCTCGCAGGCGATCAAGGTCGTGGTGCCCTTCGGCCCCGGCGGATTGGCCGATATTTCTACCCGTCTGATCGGCCAGAAGGTGGGCGAAAAGCTGGGCCAGCAAGTGCTCGCCGATAACCGGCCCGGCGCCGGCGGTGTAGCGGCAGCCACCGCCGTCCTGGCGGCACCGGCCGACGGCCACACCCTCATCCTCTTTAGCAATGGCACTGCCATTGCCAAAAGCCTGATCAAGCTGACCTACGACCCGCAAGCCGACTTTTTGCCGGTCTCGTCCATGGCTTACTTCGACCTGAACCTGCTGGTCGGCAAGGACAGCAAGATCACCGACCTCAAGGGCCTGCTGGCCGAAGGCGCCAAGCGGCCCCTGACCCTGGGCACCATCAATCCGGGCAGCACCCAGCACCTGTCGGCCGAGTTGTTCAAGTCCGTCGCCAAGCTGGGCAATGCCACGCTCATTCCCTTTAAGACCTCAGGCGAAGTGCAGTTAGCGCTGCAAAGGGGCGACATTGACCTGGGCTTCGAGTCCTATGCCGCCTTGCGCTCTGGGATCGACGCCGGATCCTTACGCGCGCTGGCCACCACCGGGCCCAGCCGAACTTCCTGGCTGCCCCAGGTTCCCACCGTCAAGGAGGCTGGCCTGCCCGACTACGAGGTGACCGGCTGGAACGCCTTGTATGCCCCCAAGGGCACGCCAGCGGCCGTCATCGAGGCTTTGAGCCAGGCGGTGCGCGAGGTGATCTCTGCGCCCGATATGCGCAAGCGTCTGACCGACCTGGGCGTGGAGCCGCGCAGCAGCACCCCGGCGGAGATGGCGGCGGTGTTTGAGCGCGACCGGCGAAAGTGGGCCCAGGTGATCCAACAGGCCAACATCAAAGCATGACGATGGCCGCCCCTGAAGCGACGCCGCGCCGGCAGCAGCCAGATGCCCCGCTGGTAGACACCCATGTGCATGTCTTTCGCAAAGGCATGCCCCTGATTCCCGACCCGCGGCATACCCCGTCCTACGAATTCACCGCCGAGCAGCTGCAGGCCACCCTCGATGAGCATGGCGTCAAACTCTGCGTGATCGCCGCCGCCAGCCCCTGGGGCGACTGTAATGACTACATCGCACAGTCGCTGCGTGAACACCCCCTGTGGCGCGGCACCGCCATCCTGGAGCCCAGCACCAGCCGCCACGAGCTCGAACAACTCGCCCGCGATGGCATGGTGGGCGTGCGCCTGCCCTTCATCAGCCTGCGTCAATTGCCGGACCTGGACACCTGGGAGTACCGCCGCTTCCTGTGGCGGCTGGCCGACCTCGACTGGCATGTGCACCTGCATCTGGACGGGCCCCGAATTCCTCAGGTCCTGCCCCAGCTCGAACGCTCAGGGGTGAAGATCGTGATCGACCACATCGGACGGCCAGACCCGGTGCTCAGGGAAAAATGCGCCGGCTTTGAGGCGGTGGTGCGCTCGGTCGAAAAGGGCCGCACCTGGGTCAAGCTCTCAGGCGGCTATCGTCTGGGCGCGCATTCGGCAGCGCTGGCGCAAGAGCTATGCCGCCAGGTCGGTTATGAACGCATGCTCTGGGCCAGCGACTGCCCCTTCGTCGGCGTGGAGTCCACCACCTACCAAAGCACCATAGACTGGCTGGACCAGGCTGTGCCCGACCCCAGGAATCGGCGCATCCTGGACCGCAACGCCATCGACCTTTACTTCAGCGGCGCACGCGCGGGCCGATGATCGTCACCGACGCTCAGGTCCATGTCTGGCAAGCTCACTCGGCCGAGCGTCCCTGGCCGGCGCAGAGCCTGGGCAAAGGTGGCTTTGTGGCGGTACCGGGTGCGCGTCCCCATCGGGCCGAACCGATCGGCGCCGATGAAATGGTCGCCATGATGGACGCCGCCGGCGTGGCGCGCGCGGTGATCGTGCCGCCCTCTCCGGCCGGCGACAGCAATCTGTGCGCCCTGGAAGCGGCCGCACAGTACCCCGATCGCTTCATTGTGATGGGCCGCTTCGATCCGAGCGCACCAGGCGCTCGCGAGGCTTTGCTCGGCTGGCGAGAGCAGCCTCATATGGCGGGCATACGCATGACCTTTCACCAGCCGCAGTGGAGCCGCTGGCTGGATGAGGGCTCCATCGATGGGTTCTGGTCCGACTGCGAGCGCCTGGGCATTCCCCTGATGCTGCTCATCCCGGGCCGGCTGGCCGACGTGGCCACCGTGGCCAGCCGGCACCCTGGGCTGCGTCTGATCGTCGATCACCTGGGCCTGCACAGCAACCACCGCGACACGCAGTGCGAGGACGACATCCGGCAATTGCTGACCCTGGCCAGGCATCCAATGGTGGCGGTCAAGGCCTCGGCCGTGCCCTGCTACAGCACCGAGGCCTATCCCTTCCCAAACTTCAAGCCCTACCTCCAGCAGATCTACCAGGCCTTCGGTCCCAAACGCATGCTCTGGGGCTCGGACGTGTCGCGGCTGCCCTGCAGCTACCGGGAGGCGCTTGAGCATTTCACGCAAGAGCTCGACTTTCTGCCCGCCCAGGACCTGCCCTGGGTGATGGGGCGGGCCTTATCCGAGATGCTGGACTGGCCGCAAGCGGCCTGAACAAGCCGGCCCGGTAGCGGGCTGCGTGTATAGTGCAGCGCCTTGCGTCGCCTGAGCAACTTTTGGCTTAGAGCGGGCGAAAAATCGCTGACTCCTCCCCAGCCTCTGGACACACACCATGAACCGCTGCGTACTGAACCCCTCCCCCCGCCGAGCCGCCCTATGAGCAAGAAGGTCTACATCAAGACCTTCGGCTGCCAGATGAATGAATACGACTCGGGCAAGATGTCCGACGTGCTCAACGCAGCCCAAGGCTATGAACCCACCCAGGATCCTGAACAGGCCGACCTGATTCTTTTCAACACCTGCTCGGTGCGCGAGAAGGCGCAAGAAAAGGTATTTTCAGACCTCGGCCGCGTCAAGCACCTCAAGGCCAAAGGCGTGCTCATTGGCGTCGGCGGCTGCGTGGCCAGCCAGGAGGGGTCCGAGATCATCGCCCGCGCGCCCTATGTGGACGTGGTGTTCGGCCCGCAAACCCTGCACCGGCTGCCGGAGCTGCTCGATGCGCGGCGCGCGCAGGGCCGGCCGCAGGTAGACATCCGCTTTCCGGAGATCGAGAAGTTCGACCACTTGCCGCCGGCGCGCAAGGACGGCCCTGCTGCTTTCGTCTCCATCATGGAAGGCTGCTCCAAGTTCTGCAGCTACTGCGTGGTGCCTTACACCCGTGGGGACGAGGTCTCGCGCCCGCTCGATAGCGTGCTGGTCGAGGTGGCCGAGCTGGCCGATCAGGGTGTGCGTGAAGTCACCCTGCTGGGCCAAAACGTCAACGCCTATCGCGGCGCCATGGGCGAGAGCGCCGAGATCGCCGACTTTGCCACGCTCATTGAATATGTCGCCGACATCCCCGGCATCGAGCGCATCCGCTACACCACCAGCCATCCCAATGAGTTCACCCAGCGCCTGATCGATGTTTATGCCAAGGTGCCTAAGCTGGTCAACCACCTGCACCTACCGGTGCAGCACGGCAGCGACCGCATCCTGATGGCCATGAAGCGCGGCTATACCGCCTTGCAGTACAAGAGCACGGTGCGCAAGCTGCGCGCGATCCGGCCCGATCTGGCCATGAGCAGCGACTTCATCGTCGGCTTTCCGGGCGAAACCGACGAGGACTTCGACAAGCTGATGCGACTGGTGGACGAGGTGGGCTACGACACCTCGTTTTCCTTTATCTTCAGCCCACGGCCGGGCACGCCGGCCGCCAATTTGCAGGACGATACGCCGCACAGTGTCAAACAGGCGCGCCTGGCGCGGCTGCAGGCCAGCCTCGATGAGCAGGTGCGCGCCATCAGCGCCAGCCGCGCCGGCACGGTGCAGCGCATCCTGGTCGAAGGCAGCTCGCGCAAGAACAAACAGGAGCTGATGGGCCGCACCGAATGCAACCGGGTGGTCAACTTTGAAGGTCATCCGCGCCTGATCGGCCAGATGATCGATGTGCAGGTGACCGAGGCCATGCAGCGCGCCCTGCGCGGGCGGGTGCTTGAGGCAGCGAGTGCCTAGCCTACAGAGCTAGAGCCGGGCGGAGCCGATCGCTCAGAACTTGGGCATGCCTGGCATACCCTTCATGCCGGCCATACCCTTCATCCCGCCCATGCGCTTGAGCATCTTCATCATGCCGCCGCCTTGCATTTTTTTCATCATGCCCTGCATCTGCTCGAACTCATTGAGCAGCCGGTTGACGTCCTGCACTTGAACGCCGGCGCCCAGGGCGATGCGTTTCTTGCGGGTGGCCTTGATCAGCTCAGGCTTGGCGCGCTCTTTCGGCGTCATGCTGTGGATGATGCCTTGCTTGCGCGCGATGTCTTTTTCGACCTTGCCCAGGTCCATGTCGGCGGCCTTGGCCGACAGCTGCGAGGGCAGCTTGTCCATCAGACTCGACAGCCCGCCCATCTGTTTCATTTGCTGGATCTGGGCCAAAAAATCATTGAGGTCAAAACCGGCGCCGCTCTTGACCTTGGCAGCAAGCTTTTGCGCCGCTTCCATGTCGACGCCCGCGCTGACCTGCTCGACCAGGGCCAGAATGTCGCCCATGCCCAGGATGCGACCGGCGTGGCGCTCGGCGTCGAACACTTCCAGTCCGTCGATCTTTTCGGAGACGCCGGCGAACTTGATCGGCGCGCCGGTGATCTGCCGCACCGACAGCGCGGCACCACCGCGTGAATCGCCGTCGAGCTTGGTCAGCACAATGCCGGTCAGCGGCAGCGCCTCGCTGAAGGCCTTGGCGGTGTTGATCGCGTCCTGACCCTGCATGGCGTCGACCACAAACAAGGTCTCGACCGGCTTGAGCTCGGCATGCAGGGCCTTGATCTCATCCATCAGCGCTTCGTCGATGGCCAGACGGCCAGCGGTATCGACCAGCAGCACGTCAAAGTAGTGACTGCGGGCATATTCCAGCGCAGCCCGGGCGATGTCCACCGGCTTTTGATCGGCGCGGCTTTCAAACCACTGGGCACCGGCCTGGGCGGTCACCATCTTGAGCTGCTCGATGGCGGCAGGACGGTAGACGTCGCCGGAGACGGTCAGCACCTTCTTCTTGCGCTTTTCAATCAGGTGCTTGGCCAGCTTGGCCGTCGTGGTGGTCTTGCCGGCGCCTTGCAGGCCGGCCATCAGGATCACCGCCGGCGGCTGCACCGCCAGATTGATGTCGGCCACGCACTCGCCCATGGTGGCGGCCAGCTCGCGATTGACGATACCCACCAGCGCCTGTCCCGGCGAGAGCGAACCCAACACCTCCTGGCCCAGGGCTTTTTCTTTCACCCGAGCGATGAAGTCACGCACCACGGGCAGCGCCACGTCGGCCTCTAGCAGGGCCATGCGCACCTCGCGCAGCATGTCCTGCACATTGGACTCGGTGATGCGCGCCTGGCCACGCAATTGCTTGACCAGGCGAGTGAGTTTGTCGCTAAGGGCTGAGGCCATGGATGGCGGCGCAAGGGCAAGCTCGGCGCCGAAGTGGGTGGAAGGCTAAACTGTGCGCATGATTCTAGCCTTGAGCCCCGCCTGGGCTTATGTGATTGCAACCGCGGCCGCTCTGGCCTATTTGGTGCTGGCTATCGCGAGCAAGCGCCTGGGCAAGGGCCCCAGCCGGGCCATTTTTGTGCTGGCCTGGCTGTTGCACGCGCTGAGTCTGGCCGAGGGGCTGTTCGGGCAGCCGCCGCGCTTTGGCTTTGCGCCGGCCCTGTCGATGACCGTCTGGCTGGTGCTGGCGGTTATTGCGATTGAAAACGAGCTGCTGCCCCAACTGGGCTCGGGTTCCCCCCTGTCCGGTGTGGGAACGGTTGCGGTGCTGCTGCCCCAACATTTCCCGGGCGTGAGCTACGAGACGATTGCCTCGGCCTGGCTGCCCCTGCACTGGGCTTTGGGCATCGCCTCCTATGGCCTGTTCACCGCGGCAGTGCTGCACGGCTGGCTGATGGCCCGCTCTGAGAAACGGTTGCGGGAGATGGCCGACATAGACCGAGGCATGCCGCTGCTCACGCTCGAGCGCCTGACCTTTCGCTTTGTGCAAGCGGGATTTGTGCTGCTGACCGCCAGCCTGCTGGCTGGTTGGTACTTTGCCGAAACCGTCTATGCCGGCCGGATGCACGAGGCTCTGAACCACAAGACGGTGTTCTCGGTGCTGGCCTGGTTCATCTTTGCCGGCCTGCTGATCGGCCGCCGCCTGCGGGGCTGGCGCGGCCGGCAAGCGGTGCGCGTGCTCTATTTAGGAGCGGGGCTGTTGTTGCTCGGCTATCTGGGCTCGCGCTTCGTACTGGAAGTCATCCTGCAAAGAGGCTGACGGCGCATGAAGTACCTGTTGCTGATCGCGCTGGCCCTGCTCGCACTGTGGTGGTGGCGCTCGCTGGCACGGCGTGGCACCGGAAAAAGCCAGGCGCCCAAGCAGCCGCCGGCCCCACCGCCGCCCCAGGACATGATCGCCTGCCGCCACTGCGGCGTGCACCTTCCTGGCGCTGATGCAATCGCAGGTGGCAAGGGTAGCTACTGCAGCGCAGCCCACCGGCAGGCGGCTGAGGGACAGTGAGAGGCAAACCCGCCACCGGCGCGCAGACCGGGCCCTGGCATGAGGGCTGGTACGGCTATGCGCGCCGACTGGACTCGCCCAACTTTGGTGCACGGCCTGAGGGGGTGGCAATAGACCTGATCGTCATTCACGCCATCAGCTTGCCGCCCGGCCAGTATGGCCAGGGCCACGTGCAGGAGCTGTTCACCAATCGGCTGGACTGGCAGGCCCACCCTTACTTTGAGTCCATCCGCGGCCTGCAGGTGTCGGCGCATTTCTTCATCGCGCGCGATGGCGCGCTCTGGCAATTCGTAGCCTGCCCCGATCGGGCTTGGCATGCCGGACAGTCGCACTACCTGGGCCGGGACAATTGCAACGACCACTCCATCGGCATCGAGCTCGAGGGGGTGGACGACGGGCCGTTTGAATCCGCACAGTATGAAACCCTGAGCAGCCTGTGCGCCGCGCTCTTGCAGGCCCATCCCATCGAGCACCTGGCCGGGCATGAACATGTGGCGCCCGGGCGCAAGCAAGACCCCGGTCCGGGCTTTGACTGGCCCCGCCTGCAAAAGGCGCTGGGCCTGCCTGCGCGCTGTTTCCCAAAAAATTTTCCTGGATAAAACCCGGACAGGCGCGGCGGCCTGCGCGTAGCACTTCCCAGGGGGTGCATTGTGGCCACCTCATGCCAGCGGCCTGGCCATGAAAGCCAAGCGTGATGCGGTCTGGCGGACCGAATCACGCTGCGATCGGCATGAATCAAGGCTTGCGCTGTGCGAGTTCACATTTTCAAACGCTTGCGCCGGCAGTCGGGATCTGCACGAGACTCCGACCCCTGAATCCGCATGCCGACCGACCCGTTCAGCAGCCTGGCGCCTGGCAAGGGCCTGGATTGCAAAAACACTACATCTAGTGCTTGAATTCCCCTTGGGCCCTAGGTATAGTGCTTAGGCGCTGAACAAACACCCCGGTCGATGTCCGCCCCACCCCCGATGTTTCAGATCCCTGCGATCCAGGCCTGTGCCCATAGGCGCGAACTCGGCACACTTTTTTTTGGATTCATTTTTTTACGTTCATTCTGTACGCAGGATGCAAGATCAGCATCCCTGCACAGTCAGGCAGCCTAAGTCCCTTAGGGCACCCCACAAGAATTGAAAACAGTCAGAGGACACATGCAAACCGCCACCCAAGCTCCCTTCACCGGCTCCAGCAACCCCGGCTTGAGCACGCCGATCGAAAGCCCCCAGGCCTCGGTCTACGCCAGCTACCAGATCATTCGCCGCAACGGCGCCGTGGTGCCCTTCGAGCCCAACAAGATCGCCGTGGCCATGATGAAGGCCTTT
>CANHGF010000041.1 GCA_947460065.1 Comamonadaceae bacterium | reverse complement strand
CGGTCTGCCCTCTTACATGATCCACTGGCTGCGCCTGGCAGTGGCCATGAAGGAAGCCGGCCAGATCCAAGGCATCAGCACCTTCCGCGCCGCCTACTGCGGCGGCGAGCCCATCACCGAGGCCTACCGCAGCCTGCTCAAGGATCTGTTCGCACAGCTGGGCAGCCCCTCGGTGGCGGTGATGGAGGGCATGAGCTCAACCGAGCTGCGCACCGGCGGTTTTTACGAATGCGGCGAAGGCACCAAGCTGCACCTGGACCCGGCGTATTACTTCACCGAAATTCTGCACCCCGAGACCCATGAACCGGTGGCCCCGGGAGAGCCCGGCGTGTTTGTCTGGAGCCATATCGACTGGCACGGCACCGGGATCTTGCGTTACTGGACCGGCGACTATGTCTCGGGCGGCCTGATCACTGGCACCTGCAATCACTGCGGCCTGGTCATCCCACGGCTGGGCACGCCGATCTGGCGGGCCGAGAAGGACAGCACCAAAATCAAGGGCACCCGCATTGATCTGGTCTACCTGATAGACGCGGTGCGGGGCAGCCCGGGCGTGCGAACCTTTCAGGTCATCATCGGCAAGTCCGATCCGAAAGACCCTTACTCCAAAGACACCCTGACCATCTACGTGGCGGCCAAGGGGCAGGAGTCGGTCCAGCAGCTGACCGACAGCGTGCGACAGAACGTGCAGCGCGAGCTCGAACTGTCGCCCGATGCGGTGATCGTCGAGCCGACCGAGACCATCGAAGCCAAGCTGTTTGCCAAGAAGCTCAAGGCCGAGTGGATCATCGACACCCGTCCGGCCTGATTCCTCCTACTACGACCCCCATGCTCACCTTATTCGACCACGGCCTCTCGCCCTTCGCGCAAAAAGTCAAAATGGCGCTGCTTGAAAAGGCCATTACTTTTGAGTGCGTCGTGCCCGACCTGGCGGCGCCCGATGCGCGTTTTCTGGCAGCCAGCCCGCTCAAGGAAGTACCTGCACTCATCGACGGTGACGTGGCGCTTTTCCAGTCGGCCATCATCGTCGAGTACCTGGAAGACAAGTGGCCCGCCAACCCCATCCTGGCCAGCGATCCGGTCGACAGGGCCCGCTCACGCACCGTGCAGGCCATGTGCGACACCCAGTTTGAGGCGGTGGTTTTCAGCATGACCGAGTTCATGGCCTTCAAGCGCGCCGAGGGCGAGGTAGCGCAAGCCATGCTGGCCCAGGCCCGCAAAGACGTGGCTCACCTGTTGCAATGGCTGAGCGCGCAGCTCGGGCCGCGCCCCTACTTCAACGGGCAGAATTTCGGCCTGGGCGATATGGCGGCCCTGCCCTATTTGGCCACCGCCTCGCTCTACAAGCTCGGGCCGGCCAGTGACAGCCTCTTGGGCCAGTGGTTCGAGCGCTGCCGCCAACGCCCCTCCTTCCAGCGCTGCCAGGCCGACGCCAAGGCAGAGCTGGCCGGCTTCAAGGAATCGGTGGCGCGGGTCCAGTCGGGCCAATGGCCGCGGCAGTACCGTGACCACCGGCTGGACTGGTTCATCCGCAGCGGCGGCACCGAGATCGTGACAGCCGGACTGAAGGCGGGGACGATACGCCTGAGCTGCCTGCCGCAAATTCACACACAAGGCTAAGGCATGAAAGCGATGATCTGCGAGGCCTTTGGCCCGCTTGAAAACCTGCAGTGGAAAGAGGTCCCCGACCCGGTGCTGGCCCCCGACAAGGTGCGGGTGCGCATCCATGTGGCCTCCATCGGCTTCATGGACACGCTGATGGCGCGCGGGCTCTACCAGCTCAAGCCGCCGCTGCCCTATGTGCCTGGCGCCTGCGGCGCAGGCGAAGTCATTGAAGTGGGCAGCCAGATCAGCGACATCAAGGTCGGTGACCGGGTCTCCTTCCTCAACTATTACGGCGCCTTTGCCGAACAGATCGTCACCGACGAGGCCTCCATCGTCGTGCTGCCGCCGTCCATGAGCTATGAGCAAGCGGCCACCTACCGCCTGTCCTACAACCCGGCCTACCTGGGCATGGTCTACCGGGCCCATATGCAGCCGGGCGAAACCTTGCTGGTCACCGGCGCCTCCGGCGGCGTGGGGCTGGCCGCGGTGCGCCTGGGCAAGGTCCTGGGCGCGCGGGTGATTGCCGCCATTGGCACGCCCGGCAAGGAAGACGTGGTCAGGCAGGCCGGCGCCGACGAGGTGGTCAGCTACAGCCAGGGCGCACCCTTGCGCGAGCAGGTCAAGGCGCTGACGGATGGCAAGGGCGCTGACGTCATTCTTGACGTGGTTGGCGGCGATGTGTTTGACGAATGCATGCGCTGCCTCAATTTCATGGGCCGCATCATCGTGATGGGCTTTACCAGCGGGCGCATCGCCGAGGCCAAAACCAATTTACTGCTGCTCAAGAACGCCAGCCTGCTGGGCGTCTTCCTGGGCGGCTGGATGACGCGGGACCTGCCCGGCCTTAAGCGCCTGAACCACGACCTGCTGGCGCTGGCCGAGGCCGGCAAGATCCCGGCCATCGTCACCCACCGCTTTGCGATGACAGACAGCGTCAACGCGATGAACACCCTGCTGTCGCGCAAGACGGTGGGCAAGATCGTTCTTGAGAATCACTTCTGAGGCCTGCCATGATCCTCGATCACCGCACCTATACCTTCAAGCCCGGCCAGCTCGCACCGTTTCTCAAGCTCTATGAGCCGCAGGCCCTGCAAATTCAGATTTCCCACCTCGGAAACCTGGTGGGCTATTTCATCTCCGACATCGGGCCCTTGAACCAGGCGGTGCACATCTGGGGCTACACCAGCATGCAAGAGCGCGAGGAGCGGCGCGAGCGGCTGTGGGCGGACCCGCGCTGGCTGGAATTTGCCCAGCAGGTTTATCCCATGATTGAGGCGCAGGAAAACAAGATCCTCAAGCCCGCCGCCTTCTCACCCATACGCTGACGGCACGGACATGACTGACGTCATCTTGCAGACTCACAAGCTGGTCAAAGACTTCAAGGGCTTTACCGCGGTCAAGGATGTCAGCCTCTGTGTCCACCGGGGGAGCATCCATGCGCTGATCGGCCCCAACGGTGCGGGCAAGACCACGGTGTTCAACCTGCTGACCAAGTTCCTGATCCCGACCAGCGGCAGCATCGTCTACAACGGCATCGACATCACCCCGGAAAAGCCGGCGCAGGTGGCGTTGCGCGGCATCGTGCGCTCGTTTCAAATCAGCTCGGTCTTTCCGAATCTGTCCCTGATGCACAACGTGCGCATCGCCTTGCAGCGCTCAACCGGCCTCTCGCTGCACTTCTGGCGCGCCGGCCGCCAGCTCAATCACCTCAACGACAAAGCCATGGACCTGCTTGAGCAGGTCGGGCTCGCTGCCATGGCCGATCTGCCGGCCATCGAACTGTCTTACGGGCGCAAGCGCGCGCTGGAAATCGCCACCACACTGGCGGTCGACCCGGCCCTGATGCTGCTTGACGAACCTACCCAGGGCATGGGCCATGAAGATGTGGAGCGGGTCACCGAGCTGATCGCCAAGGTCGGCCAGAACCGCACCATCTTGATGGTGGAGCACAACATGAAAGTGGTGGCCAAAATTGCCCACACCATCACGGTGCTGCAGCGGGGCCAGGTGATCGCCGAAGGCCCCTACAGCCAGGTCTCGCAAGACCCTCTGGTGCTGGAGGCCTACATGGGAACTCCCACACAAGCCCTGAAAGGCGCCCATGGCCACTGACAGCACCGAGGTACTGAGCCTGCAGGGCGTGCAAGCCTACTACGGCGAGTCGCATGTGCTGCACGGCGTCGATCTGAGCGTCAAGAGCGGCGAGGTGGTCAGCCTGCTGGGCCGCAACGGCGCCGGCAAAACCAGCACGCTGCGCGCCATCCTGGGCTTGGTCGGCAGGCGCAGCGGCTCCATCCGCGTCTTCGGCCAGGAATGCGTGGGCCAAAGCCCGCACCAGGTGGCCCGGCTGGGTGTGGGCTATTGCCCCGAGGAGCGCGGGATTTTCTCCAGCCTGAGCTGCGAAGAAAACCTGCTGCTGCCCCCCACCCTGAGTGCAGGCGGCATGTCGCTGGCCGAGATCTACGCCATGTTTCCGAATTTGCAGGAGCGCAAGAACAGCCCCGGCACCCGCCTGTCGGGCGGCGAGCAGCAAATGCTGGCGGTGGCCCGCATCCTGCGCACCGGCGCCAAGCTGCTGCTGCTCGATGAAATCTCCGAAGGTCTGGCCCCGGTCATCGTGCAGGCGCTGGCGCGCATGATCCGCGACCTCAAGGCCAAGGGCTACACCATCGTGATGGTCGAGCAGAACTTTGCCTTTGCCGAGCCACTGGCCGATCGCTTTTATGTGATGGAGCATGGCCAGATGGTGATGTCGTTCGCCGCTGCGCAACTGTCCGAGCAGCGGGCTCAGCTCAACGAATACCTGGGGCTGTGATGAAGTTGCAGCCTCGCCCCGTCACTGCGCGCTGAAGGACAAGCCCATGGAGATCTTCGGCATTCCCTCACAAGCGCTGTTCGGCCAGTTGCTGATCGGCCTGATCAACGGCTCTTTCTACGCCATGCTCTCGCTCGGGCTGGCGGTGATCTTCGGCCTGCTCAACATCATCAACTTCACCCACGGCGCGCAGTACATGCTGGGCGCCTTTGCCGCCTACCTGGGCCTGACCCATCTGGGCCTGAGCTACTGGGCCTCCTTGCTGCTGGCACCCTTGATCACCGGCGCCACCGGCATGCTGATCGAGCGGGTGATGCTGGCGCGCCTGTACAAGCTCGACCACCTCTATGGCCTGCTGCTGACCTTCGGCCTGGCGCTGATCATCCAGGGACTGTTCAAGAACCACTTTGGCGCCTCGGGCATGCCCTATGCCGTGCCGCCTATCTTTGCCGGCAGCTTCCAGCTGGGCTTCATGTTCCTGCCTAAATACCGGGCCTGGGTCATCGTCATGTCCCTGCTCACCTGCCTGCTGACCTGGTATGTGATCGAGCGCACCAAGTTGGGCGCCTATCTGCGCGCGGCCACCGAAAGGCCCGAGCTGGTGCAGGCATTTGGCATCAACGTGCCACGCATGATCACCCTGACCTATGGCTTTGGCGTGGGCCTGGCGGCACTGGCCGGCGTGATGGCAGCGCCCATCTACCAGGTCAGCCCCTTGATGGGCACCGACATCATCATCGTGGTCTTTGCGGTGGTGGTGATCGGCGGCATGGGCTCCATCCTGGGGGCCATCCTCACCGGCTTCGGCCTCGGTTTGGTCGAGGGCCTGACCAAGGTCATCTATCCCGAAGCGTCCAACACGGTGATCTTCCTGATCATGATCATCGTGCTGCTCTTCAAGCCCGCCGGGCTGTTTGGCAGCGAGAAGTAAATCATGACCCAGTCCTCTACGTCCGACAGCTCATCGCGCACCCAGTGGTACGCCTTCGGCCTGATGGTGCTCGCTTTTGCGGTGCTGCCGTTTTGGGTTTACCCCATCTTCCTGATGAAGGTGATGTGCTTTGCGCTGTTTGCCTGCGCCTTCAATTTGCTGATCGGGTTCTCGGGCCTGCTGTCCTTCGGCCACGCCATGTTCTTCGGCATGGCCGGCTATGTCTCGGCCCACGCGGCCAAGCAATGGGGCCTGCAGCCTGAAGTGGCCATTGCGCTGGCCACGCTGAGCGCCTGCGCCCTGTCGACCCTGGCCGGCATGCTGGCCATCCGGCGTCAGGGCATTTACTTTGCCATGATCACCCTGGCGCTGGCGCAACTGGTGTACTTTCTGTGCCTGCAAGCGCCCTTTACCGGCGGCGAGGACGGCATACAGGGCGTGCCGCGCGGAAAGCTGTTCGGGCTGATCGACCTCAAGAGCACCACCGCCATGTACCTGACGGTGATGGCCATCTTCCTGGGCGGCTTTGGCCTGATCTGGCGCATCGTCAGCTCGCCCTTTGGCGAGGTGCTCAAGGCGATCCGCGAAAACGAGTCGCGCGCCCTCTCCCTGGGCTATGACACCAGCTTCTTCAAGCTGATCGCGCTCATCCTCTCAGGCACCTTAGCCGGACTGGCCGGTGCCACCAAGGCGCTGGTGTTTCAGCTGGCCTCGCTGACCGATGTGCATTGGTCGATGTCCGGCGAGGTGGTACTGATGACCCTGATCGGCGGCCTGGGCACGCTGTTTGGGCCGGTGCTGGGTGCGGCGGTGATTGTGAGCATGCAAAACTACCTGGCCGACTTGGGCTCCTGGGTGACGGTGGCCCAGGGCGTGATTTTTGTGGTCTGCGTCATGGCCTTCCGCAAAGGCGTGATCGGCGAGCTGGCCAGCTGGCTCAAGCGGCCGCTGTAAGCTGACACCGCGGCCTGGGGCGGGCTGGGGTGCCCAGCTGCACAGGTTGACACTGGCAGAACGCTCCAGGCAGCCCCACGCAGGGACCGGCCTGAGCGCCTGGGTATCAACGGGTGTCAGCGGATATCAGCGCGCCTCGGCCTCGACCACAAAGCTCACCACGGTGGCACACGAGCCGCCGATGTTGAGCGTCTGGATGCGGCTGGCACCCTCAATCTGGCAGGCATCGGCCTGCCCAGTGACCTGGCGGGCTGCGTCAAACAGCATGCGCGAGCCGGTGGCGCCCACCGGATGGCCGCAGCCGATCAGGCCGCCGCTGGGATTGATCGGGCAGCGCCCGCCCGGCTCTATCCAGCCCTCTTCCACCGCCTGCCAGCTCTGGCCGGGCGCGGTCAGGCCAAAGTGGTCAATGGCCAAGTACTCGGTGGTGGTAAAGCAGTCGTGCGTCTCTATGCCCGACAGCGCCTGCACCCCGCCTATGCCGGCGCGGCCCCAGGCGTCTTCAATGGCCTGGCGCACATGAGGGAACACATAGGGCTGGCCCTGGCTGCGCTCAATCTTGTCGCGCAGGCGCAGGCCCGCATTGCGGTGCCCCCAGCCGGAGATGCGGGCCAGCGACTTGCTGCCCTGGCGGGCTGCATGCTCGGCCGCGAAGCGGGCCGAGGCCAGCACCACCGCGCAAGCACCGTCGGTGATCTGACCGCAGTCCTGGCGGCGGGTGCCCGGCTCAATCAGCGGATTGGCCTGATCGTCGTCAGTAAAACTGAGCTCATCGAACTGCCACTTGCGGGTCTGCGCCAGCGGGTTGCGCTTGGCATTGCCGTAGTTGATCTGCGCGATGCGGTTGAGGTATTTGCGGTCCAGCCCATAACGCCGCTCGTACTCCTGAGCCAGCAGGCCAAAAGCGGCCGGCCACATGAAGGTGCAGTCGATGTCCTCGCGGCCCTGCCAGGCGGCAGCGTTTTGATTGACCGAGGCCACATCACCGGCCGTGTTCTTGAACTCCTCGGCGCCCAGCACCAGCACGCAGTCATAACGGCCAGCCTCAATTTCGGCCATGGCGGTGAGCACGGCCAGCGAGGACGAAGCGCAGGCGCCCTCATGGCGCATGGCAGGCACGCCCCACAGCTCGGGCACCACCTGGGCCACCATGGCGCCCAAGTGCGCCTGGTTGCGCTGCAATTCGCCAAAGGCATTGCCCACATGAATACTTTCGATGGCAGAAGCATCGAGTTGGCTGGCCGCCAAGGCCTCCAAGGTGGCCTCGCGCATCATGTCGGAGATGTCCTGGCCATGACGCGACCAGGCTTTGGCGAAGTCGGTTTGGTAGCCACCCAAGATGTAGACCGGAGCACCCATGAAATTTTCTCCAATAAAAGGAAGGGGCAATCTACCCCAGGAGGCTGGCCGACTCAATGCCTACTGTCACCCATATAACAGGGGAGCTATTGGAAGTCGACCACACTGTAGATTGGCATCTACCCAAAAAGCGAGGAGACATTCATGATGACGAAGACCCCGACCCGACGCGACTTCAACACGGCTTTGGCGCTGCTGCTGGGCAGCGCCACTGGCTCAAGCTTTGCACAAGCGGCCACGCTCAAAGTGGTGGTGGGGCTACCACCGGGCGGCAGCGGCGACCTGATCGCCCGCGTCATTGCCGAGGAATTCACCAAAGCCACCGGGCAAAGCGCAGTCGTCGAGAACAGGCCCGGCGCCGGCACCAACATCGCGTCTGACTTTGTCTCGCGCGCCGCGCCCGACGGCAACACCATCTTGGTCTCGGGCAACACCGGCCACGGCATCAACCCCTGGCTTTATAAAAAGCTCAACTGGGACCCCATCAAGGACTTCACACCCATCACCAAGGTATCGACCATGCCGATGGTGATCGCGGTCACGCCCGGGCGCCAGATTCGCAGCCTCAATGAGCTCATCACCAAGGTCAAGAGCGAGCCGGGCAAATGGTCCTTCGCATCGCCGGGCATAGGCACGCCGCAGCACCTGGCCGGGGTGCAACTGGCCCGCACCATGGGCATGGACCTGGAGCACATTCCCTTCCAGGGCGGCGCGCCCGCGCTGGCCGGCGTGCTCTCGGGCGAGGTGCCGGTGCTCATCGGCAGCAGCCCGGTGGTGCTGCCCCAGGTCAGGGCCGGCAAGCTGGTGCCGCTGAGCCTGATTTCCCGCTCGCCTTCCAAGCTCATCCCCGGTGTGCCTGGCATGGCCGCAGCGGGCATCCAAGACATCGACCTGGACGGCTACTGGGGCATCTGGGGGCCGGGCAATATGCGGCCTGAAGTCACCCGCCGCCTGTTTGATGTCATCACCAAAATCCTGTTGATGCCGCATGTGGTCGAGCGCTTTGCGCGCGACGCGATGCTGGTGGAGGTGTCCAACTCACCGGAAGAGTTCAACGCCTTCTACCGCAAGGACCTGGCCATGTGGGGCCCGGTGGTCAAGGCCTCGGGCGCAGTCAACAACTGAGCGCCGCGCCATGCCTGGCCTCGTCAAACCTCGTCAAACCCGCCTCGCATGAAAGCGCCCGCTGCCATGGGCGCGCTCGGCGATATACGGGTGCTCGATCTGTCGCGGGTACGCTCGGGGCCGACCTGCGTCAAGCAGCTGGCCGATTTTGGCGCCGACGTCATCAAGATCGAAACCCCATCGGGCGACGGTGATGGCGCGCTGCGCGAGGGCCCGGACTTTCAGAACCTGCACCGCAACAAGCGCTCGCTCACGCTCAACCTCAAGGCACCGGCCGGGCGCGAGATTTTCATGCGCCTAGTTGCCAAGGCCGACGTGGTGGTGGAGAACTACCGCCCCGACGTCAAGCACAGGCCGGGTCTAGACTATGAGTCGCTGCGGGCCGTTAACCCGCGCATCATCCTGGCCAGCATCTCGGGCTTTGGCCAGGACGGGCCCTATGCCGAACGACCCGGCTTTGACCAGATCGCCCAGGGCATGAGCGGGCTGATGTCGGTCACCGGCTTTGCCGATCAGCCGCCGCTGCGCAGCGGCGCGGCCATCGCCGACGTCACCGCCGGCCTGCATGCGGCCTTGGGCGTGCTCACCGCCTTGCATGAACGCGAGCGCTCGGGCCAGGGACAGTGGGTGCAAAGCTCGCTGCTGATGTCGGGCATTGCGCTGCTGGACTTTCAGGCCGCCCGCTACCTGATGAAGGGCGAGGTGCCGCAGCGCAGCGGCAACGACCATCCCACCAGCATGCCGACCTCGGCCTACCCCAGCGCTGACGGGTATGTGAATATCGGCGCTTATGGGCAGGCCATCTGGGCGCGCCTGTGCCAAGCCCTGGAGCGGCCCGAGCTGCTGCAAGACCCGCGCTTTGCCACCGACCCGTTGCGGGTACGCCACCGCGCTGAGCTCAATAGCGAACTGGCCGACAGCTTTCGCCAGCACAGCAGCGCGCACTGGATTTCACGGCTCAACCAGGCCGGTGTGCCCTGCGGCCCCATCTACGCCATGGACCAGGTGTTTGCCGACCCGCAGGTGCAGCACCTGGAGGCAGCGCAGACCCTGGAGCACCCGCAGCTCGGCGCGATACAGGTGATCAACCAGGCCGCCACCTTAAAGCGCACGCCCGCCCAACTGCGCAGCGCCACCCCCGCCCTCGGTGAGCACAGCCAGGAGGTCTTGCTGCAGGCGGGCTACAGCGCAGACGAGATTGAACTGTTTCAGCGCGAGGGCGTGATTTAGTTGGAGACGCTGAGAGCCGGGTGGCGGGAGTGCACATCGCCACAGCAGCACGCTCGCGGGCGCACGGGCCAGGCTGGTTCGTTTGAGACCGAGGGCATGAATGAAGGGGCATGCGCTCCAGGGCCTGGATTCAAGCCCCTTCATTCAGGCCCCTGAATTCAAGCTCCTGAAAGCCAACGCATCCAAGCCTGATCGCTGCAGGCCCAGTACAGCACCGCGGCCGCCACCAGCGCAGGGCCCAAGGGCACGGGCTGGCTGCGTTGCCTCTGGACCAGGGCCAGCAAGATGTGCAAGACGCTGGAAATCAGCAGCAAAGGCAGCAAAGCCCAGGGGCCGAACCAGGCGCCCAGGGCGGCCGTCAGCTTGAGGTCGCCGCCGCCCATGCCGTCGATGCCGCGCAGGCGCTTAAAGCCCCAGGCCAGCAGATACAGCGCCAAATAGCCGGTCGCCGCGCCCCAAACCGCCATGTTCAACTTCACTGCCGTAGCACCCACGCTGGCCAGCAGCAGCCCGGCCCACAGCAGCGGCAGGGTCAGGGCGTCGGGCAGCAGCATGGTTTGCCAGTCAATCACCAGCAGCACCAGCAAGGCCGAGAAAAAGCCGCCCCAAACCAAGGCCTGAGGCGTGGCGCCCAAACCCGCCACCGCCCCTGCCCAGATCAGGGCCGAAGCAATCTCCATCAGTAAATTGACGCGGCCTATCGGCGCCTGGCAAAAGCCACAACGGCCGCGCAGCAATACATAGCTGATCACCGGCAGGTTGTGCCACCAATGCAGGGCCGAGCTGCAGCTTGGGCAGTGCGAACCTGGCCAGGCCAGGTTCAGCTCGGTGTCTTCCAGCATCATGCGCGGCAGCCGGTAGACCACCACCCCCATGAAGCTGCCCAACATCGCGCCCCACAGGGCGGCAACAGCCACCCAGAAGGCGGCGGGCATGACGGCGAAGTCGGCAATCATGGCGCAAGTATCGACGAGGCTCAGTGCAGGCTCAGCGGCGAGCCTGCTGCTCGGCCGACGACAGGTGGGCAACACGCCGCAAAACCTGCCTCGCATAGTGTTCGCGCTGTTCAGGCGAGCCGGCGTTGTAGGCGCCCAGGCCTTGCGCAAGCTGATCTACACCACCAACGCCATCGAAAGCTTGCACAGCCAATTGCGCAAGATCATTAAGACGAGAGGGCACTTCCCGAGCGATGACGCGGCCACCAAATTGATCTGGCTGGCCCTGCGCAACATCACCGCCAACCATGGGCGCAGGGTGCGCGTGTAGCCGTTAAACGGCGTCGGACAAGGCATCAGGCGAACTGGTTCGTCTTGCCAAACATCGGCCACCGTCAGCTCAGGCCACTCGGGATGCTTCATCTCCTGCCATGCTTTCAGGCAGGCCTGCGCGAGCCGCAGTGTTGCGGGCCATTCCAAGCCTCTTGGAAGCCTCGCGCACCGATAGCCCATCACGATGGACCATGCGACGCAGTTTACCCAGTGCCGGTCGCCGGTAACGCAGGGGGGCGAGGGGAACGTGCCGAAAGCCCGGGGGGCGGTGATGCCGCCAGGCAGGAACGGGCCCAGTAAGAACAAAGGACCTAAACCCTGACGGGAATAAGTCCTT
>CANHGF010000040.1 GCA_947460065.1 Comamonadaceae bacterium | reverse complement strand
GCCACACGCACCGAAATCAGCGGAGAGACCGTGTTTTTCTATACCCACGACGCCAAGGCACTGCTGCAGGCCCTGGCCGGAGAGGCTCATCTGCGCACCCTGCACAGGCCGGCGAATCTGGAAGACCTCTTCCTCAAACTCACAGGCCGTCAGATTCGGGAGGACGCCTGATGAGCAGCCGCCCACAGACTGCCGGCCGCTCGCCCTGGCGGGTGCCGCAACTGAGCCTGCGCTGGGTTCCTGTGTTTCGCCGCAACCTGCTGGTCTGGCGCAAATTGATGATCCCCAGCCTGGTGGGCAACATCGCCGAGCCGCTGATCACGCTGGTGGCTTTCGGCTACGGCCTGGGCGCATTGGTCGGGCAGGTGCAGGTGCAAGGCTCGACCCTGCCCTACATCGTGTTCCTGGCTTCAGGCTCCATCTGCATGAGCGCCATGAATGCGGCAAGCTTCGAGGCCCTGTACTCGGCCTTCTCGCGCATGCAGGTGCAGCGCACCTGGGACGGCATCATGAATGCACCGGTCGAACTCGACGATGTGGTGCTGGCCGAAATGCTGTGGGCGGCCTTCAAGGCGCTGTCGGCCAGCGCCGCCATCTTGCTGGTGATGCTGGCACTGGGCATCAGCCACAGCCCCTGGCTGCTCTTGGCCCTGCCCCTGCTGGGCCTGGTCGGCATGGTGTTTGCCAGCATCGCGCTGATCTTCAACGCCCTGGCCAAGGGCTACGACTTCTTCACCTACTACTTCACCCTGTTTCTGACGCCCACCATGTTCCTCAGCGGGGTGTTCTTCCCGCGCGAGCAATTGCCCGGCTTCATGCAGGCCATCGCACATTGGCTGCCGCTGACAGCGGCGGTCGAGCTGATAAGGCCGCTGTTTCTGGGTCAATGGCCGGCCCAGGCCGGGCAGCACCTGATGGTTTTGATCGCTTATGGCGTAGCCGCCTTCTGGCTGGCGCTGGCGCTGACCCGGCGGCGCTTTCGCGCCTGAAGGCGCGGGTTCGGGTTGCCTCTTAAGCCAACCCCCAGCCCCGCAGATCCGTCAATGATTCGGGATGGCGGGCCTGCTGGTAAAGCGGCTCTAAGTGCGAGGCCGGCCAGACGCGCCCGGCCAAAGCCATGAACTTGTCCTTGTAATCCTGTGCATCGGCCGGGTTGGCGGGCTCACCCCGGATCACCTCGCAGCGCCCCTGCAAGCGTTGACCGCCACGCAGCACCAGCGTCAGCTCGCAGCGCTGGCGGGCCGGAAACTCAGCGCTGAAAGCGGCGTCTTCTTCCATGCTGATGCGAGCCATCAGGGCCTGTAGGCGCTCGTCGGCCGCCGCCGCTTCGGTAAAGCACTCGATGCCGTGGCTGCGGTGGGTCAATACCGAGGCCAGGGCGAAGGGCGTGGAAAAACGGGTGGCAAAAGCATTGCGGATGTCGGTGCGGTTGAGAAACACGAGGAACTTGAAACCGCGCAGCTCAATGCGCTCGATCTCCTGCGGCGCTGGCCAGGCGCTGGCATCGCCCAGGGGCGCCAGCGCGTCGCGCAAGGCATCAATGGCCGCATGAATCGGCCGCCCGCAGCCATAGAGCTTGATGTAGCCCTCACCGAGCAGCCAACTGCGCCCGAGATCGCGCACCATGTCAGCCGGCCGGAAATGGTCGAACAGCACATCGTTGCAGGTGGGCTGCAGCCCGTCGATCGGCCCGGTAAAACCGCTTTGCACCAGGCGCACCGCTGTCTGGCCCATGGTGGCGCTGTGCGACGCATACCAATTGCGCAGCGTCGCGCCCTCCTTCATGCCCTGGCGGTTACCGGCAATCGGCGAGGAGCCGGCTAGGTTGATCACCTCGCGCATCTGCTCGCTGCCCAGCCCCATCAGGCGCGCGGCGGCCACCGCCGCACCCACCACGCCATAGGTGCCATGCGGGTGGATGCTCATGCGCATGTCACAGGCGCTGCCTATGCGCGCCACCACCTCGTAGCCCAGGGCGCAGGCGAGCAGAAAATCCGCTCCGCTGCAGCCCAGCTGCTGGGCCACCGCCAGCGCCGTGGGAATGACCTGTATGCCCGGATGGCCGTTGCTGCTCAAATTGCCTTCGTCGAGTTCGAGCCAGCAGCCAGCGGCCGCATTGAGGGCGGCAGCGTCGAGCGGATTGAGCTGCACATCGGTGCCCAGCACCGCGGCCCGGCCAGCCGCCACCTGCTCGCATTGCAGGGCCCGCAGGCGGCGCATAGGCTCTTCCTGGTTGCCGATGGCGCAGGCGGCCAGGGTATCGGCCAGCGCATGGCGCAAATAGTCCATGGCTCGCGCCGGCACATCGCCCAGCTGCGTATGACAGGCAAAGTCGCTCAGGGCGTCGATAGGATCGGCCATCTCAAACTCGGTCACAAAGATGCAAAGACTAAGGGATCTAAGTTATTCTTGCATCGTGGTTTACGCGATCTGACTGCCGCCCTCAAACACAGGACATCCGACCATGCCTTTGACCTCTCGCCGACACCTACTTCTGACACTGCCCCTGATCGCCGGCCTGCACAGCGCCGGCCTGGCCCAGAGCTTTCCCGACCGTCCGATCAAGCTGATCGTGCCCTTCGGCGCGGGCAGCGCGGTCGACACCATCGCGCGCGCCATGGCGGCGCAAGCGTCCGAGCAAATCGGTCAGCCCATACAAATCGACAACCGCACCGGCGCCAACGGCATCATCGCCGCCGAAGCGGTGGCGCGCGCCGCCCCCGACGGCTATACCCTGCTCATGCCCAACGACGGCATCATGGCGGCCAACCCCGCGCTCTATGCCAAGCTGCCCTATGACCCGGTCAAGGACTTCAGCGCCATCACCCTGACCTCGACCGTGCCGCTGGTGCTGGTGGCCCACCCTTCCTTTGCGGCCAGCAATGTGCAAGAGTTGATCGCCGGGGTCAAGGCCAAACCTGGGGCGATCAACTACACCTCCACCGGTTCGGGCTCAGCCCAGCACCTGGCCATGGAATTGCTGATGGATGCGGCCGGCATCAAGCTCACCCACGTACCGCACAAAGCCATGGGCGCAGCGCTGACCGATCTGATGGCCGGCACCATTCCGGTCATGTTCACCGGCATCTCCAATGTGGTCAGCCTGGCCAAGGACGGCAAAGTCAAGGTGCTAGCGGTCAGCACGGCCAAGCGCTCGCCGGTCATGCCCCAAGTGCCGACGCTGGCTGAAGCGGGCGTCGCCGGCTACAACTACGCCGCCTGGAATGGCATCGTCGCGCCGGCCGGCACACCCGCCGAGGTGGTGCGCCGCCTGCACAGCGAGTTTTCCAAAGCCCTGGCGCAACCCAATGTGCGCGCCAAGCTCGGCGGCCTGGGCTTTGACCTGGTAGGCAGCGGCCCTCAAGAATTTGGCGAACTGATACGCGGCGATGTCGCGCGTCTGGCCCGCCTGGTGCGCAGCGCCGGCATCACCGTCAACTGAAAACCACCCACCCGGCTTTGAGCGATACGGCAGGCGACTACCTGGATGCGCTGGCCCGCTTTGTCGGGCAGACGCCGGCGCAGGCCATCCCGCCTGCGGTGCTGGCGCGAACCCGCGAGATCCTGATCGACACCCTGCCGGTGATCGCCTGGGGCATGCGCCAGCCACCCCTGATGGCGCTGACCCAGGCCCAACTGGCCGGCCAGGACGGGGCGGGTCGAGCCTGGGTGATCGGCAGCGGCCGCAGCGCCGAGCGCATCAACGCCGCCATGCTCAATGGCATTGCCGGTGCCTGGCTGGACTATGACGAGGGCAACTTTTTAGCCAATGGCCATCCGGGCATACAGGTGATCCCGGCCGCGCTCGCGCTGGCGCAGGAACGCCGCCTGAGCGGCAGCGCCCTGCTGGCGGCCATCGCCCTGTCTTATGAGGTGGTGGCACGCATAGGCATGGCCACCCAAACCCGTTTGATCGTCAACCCGCACGGCACCTTCGGCGTGGTCGGCTCGGCCCTGGCCTGCGCCCGGCTCGCAGGCCTGGTCCCCGATCGATTGCGCGAACTGGCCAGCCTGGCGGCCTCCTGCTGCATGGCCACCAACCGCCACACCATGCTCAATGGGGCCACGGTGCGCAACTGGTATGCCGGCCACAGCGGCTTTATGGGGCCTATGGCCCTGCGCATGGTCGAGGCGGGCTTTACCGGCCCCAGCGACGGGGTCAACACCACCTTCAGCCTGGTTTTGGGCGAGGGCTTTTCACCCGAGGTGGCGGTGGCCGAGCTCGGCCAGCGCTGGCTGCTGCTCGAAGGCTACCTCAAGCTCTACCCCACCGCCCGCTACGCCCATTCGGCCATCGACGCCCTGCACGATGCGCTGGCCCGGCACGGCGGCCCGCTGGCACCCGCCGACATCGAGCGCATCGATGTGCGGGCCTACAAGCTGGCCGCCTTTCTCTCACAGCAAGAGCCGACCGACTGGTTCGGCACCCGTTTTTCAATTCCGTTTGCATTGGCGACCTTGCTGGTGGGCGGGCGCGACGGACTGGCGGCTTTTTCCGACGAAGCGGTTGCCGACCCTGCGGTGCGGGCGCTGGCGCGGCGCGTGCATGTGGTCGAGGCGCCCGACTTGACCGAGCAATACCCGGCCCTGCAAAGGGTAGACCTGCTCCTTACGCTGCGCGATGGCCGTGTCATCGAAGGCGCCTGCCACATCACCAGCGGTGAGCCGCAGCGCCCACACCCGGCCGCAGCGCTGGCACGCAAATACCAGGACCTGGCTGTGCCCCTGTGGGGCGCAGCGCGGGCCGAGCAACTGCACCGGGCCCTGCTGGACATCGACAACTGCCCGGATGTGAGCCAGTTGGTCGACTTCTGCCCCTAAAACCCACCCTGCAAGGAAACTGCAATGACTCCCACGGCAAAACGCCTGCTCGCCCCTCTGGCCCTGTGCCTGGCCACCGCCACCGCCCACGCGCAAACCGCCTGGCCCAGCCAGCCCCTGAAGTTCGTGGTCTCGCAGTCGGCTGGCGGCAGCATAGACATTGCCGCCCGCCTGATCGGCCAGAAGCTCGGTGAGGCCCTGGGCAAGGCGGTGGTGATCGACAACCGCGCCGGCGCCAACGGCATGATTGCCGGCGAGGCGGTGGCCCGCGCCAACGACGGCCACACCTTCTTGATGACCTCGCCCAGCGCGCTGACCATCAACCAGCACATTTACAAAAAGGTGCCCTACGAGACCCTGCGCGACTTTGCGCCGGTGACGCAAACCACCTCGATCTCGTTTTTGCTGGTGGTCAACACCACCTCGCCCTACAAGAGCGTGGCCGATCTGATCAGCGCAGCCAAAGCCAAGCCCGGCAGCGTGCGCTTTGCCTCGGCGGGCATCGGCAATCAATCGCAACTGGCGGCAGAACTGCTGGCCGATGCAGCGGGCGTGAACATGCTGCACGTGCCCTACAAAGGCGAGGCGCCGGCCATCAACGACCTGCTGGGCGGCCAGGTCGACTTCATCTTCGGCACCATGCCGGCCTTGCTGGCCCAGGTCAAGGCCGGCAAGCTGCGCGCGCTGGCGGTCGGCCAGCCCCAGCGCTCGGCCGCCGCACCCGACATTCCGAGCATGGCCGAAACCAGTTACCCCGGCGTGGCGGTGAGCGGCTGGACCGGCCTGGTCGCGCCAGCTGGCACGCCGCCGGCCGTGCTCAAGCGTCTGCAGGAAGAAATCGCCAAGGTGCTGGCCATGCCGGATGTGCGTGAGACCCTGTCCAAGGCCGGCGCCGATCCGGTGGGCAGCAGCCCCGAGCAATTCACCGCCTTTATCCGCAGTGAGACCATCAAATGGGGTGTAGCGGTCAAACGGGCAGGCATCACTCCGGAATGAATTGACGCAGCAGCCGGCCCCTGGTGGGCCGGCATGAAGCGCCCTTAAACAGCCCCTAAACCGCCGGAGCATGTCAAGGTAGTTGTCGCGTCCATCATGCAGTTGCGACCTTTTTATGAGGTTGCGACTGCACAGCCATGCTGACCACTTCATCGCGCTCTGGATTCAAGGCTACAGCCCCGATGGGTTCCCAGTTGCGGGTGTGACGTGACCAGCGCGAAGGGTTGCGCTCTTTGGCCTGCAGGTACACCGCATGACGCTGAGCCAGGATCTGTCTGTCCTCACCGGCGTGTCGCTGCGCAGGGCTGACGTAGCGGATACCGCTGTGGCGATGGTTGAAGTTGTACCAATGCACGAAGCTGCTGGCCCACTGCCTGGTGTCTTCCAGGGATTTGAAGCCCTCGGCTGGGAACTCTGGGCGGTACTTGGCGGTGCGGAACAGGCTTTCGACGAAGGCGTTGTCATCGCTCACCCGGGGTCTGGAGTACGAGGGCTTGATGCCCAGCCAGTGAAGCATGGCAATGACCGTGGTGGACTTGATGGTCGCGCCGTTGTCGCCGTGCAGCACGGGCCTTTGGTCTGGCTCGGCCATGGCAATGCCTTCAGCCAGCGATGTGCGGTAAACCAGATGCGCTGCGTGCTCCCCCTCATCTTCGGCATGAACCTCCCAGCCCACGATCTTGCGGCTGTAGAGGTCCAGGATCAGGTACAGATAGAACCACTGGCCCCTGACCTGCGTGGGCAGGTAGGTCATGTCCCAGCACCACACCTGGCCCGGGGCTGTCGCCACATGGGTTTGCGCTGGCCGCTTCGTCTTGGGGCTCTTGGCGCGACCCCGATGAGCGCTTTGGCCAGCCTCTCGAAGCAGGCGGCTAAAGCTCGATTCGCTGGCCAGGTAGGTGCCCTCATCGGCCAGCATGGGCACGATGCGCGCCGGCGGCATGTCGGCAAACCGAGGCTCGTTGGCCACTTGCAGGACGGCCGCGCGCTCCTGGGGCGTCAGCGCATGGGCCGGCAAGGTGCGTGGCGCTTCAGGCCTGCGATCGCCCTTTGCAAGCCCGTCCTGGGCTCTCCAGCGCTGCAGCGTGCGCACATCAATCCCGGCCAGCTTGCAGGCCTGGCTCAGTCGCGCGCCATCGCGGTGCGCCAAATCAATCATCTGGGCCATGTGGCGGCGATCTTCCAGTCCGATCATTCGTCCTCGCCCCTGTGGAAGATCGCCTCGAGTTTTTTTGACAGCACCAGCAAAGCTGCGGTTTCTGCCAGGGCCTTGTCCTTGCGGCGCAGCTCGCGTTCGAGCTCCTTGATGCGTTTGCGGTCAGCGGCCGTCTCCTTGGGGCTGGCGCGCTGCTCCTCGGGCGTGGCCAGGGCCTGGGTGGCGCTGACGCGCCAGGCGTCGAGCTCCTGTGGGTACACCCCGTTCTCCCGGCACCAGGCGCTGCGGGTGGATTCGTCCATGGCCGCCGTGGTGATCACTGCACTCAGCCGGGCCGCCGCTGACCATGCCCGCTCGCGAGCGGGCATGGTCAGCGATTCAGACCGCCACCGCTCCAGGGTGTCCACGGACACGCCCACCTCCACTGAAATCTCCTCTAAAGAGGCCGTGTTCGGTGGCAGCAGCTTGGCCAGCACCTTGTTCTTGAAAGCTTGTCCGTATCGAGCCATCGCATCTTTCCATCATCACCCCCCATTTTTTGAAATCTATGGAGGCGACAACTATTCTGACGCGGGGGGCCGCCCTTAAAGCGCCGGCAGCCAAGTCGCAATCGCCGGCCAGAAGAACACCGCCACCAGCAGGGCGATGCTCATCAGCACATAGGGCGTGACCGCCTGAAAAATCTGCACCGTGCGGACCTCGGGCGGGGCCACGCCGCGCATGGTCATCAGCAGCAGGCCGTGCGGCGGCAGCAGCAAACCCAGCTGCATGCAGATCAGGAACATCACGCCGAACCAGACCGGGTCTATCCCCAGGCTGCTCACGATGGGCATGAAGATCGGCAGCGTGATCATCATCATGCTGACCTGATCGACGAAAAGCCCGAGAAAAATCAGCAAGGCCATCATGCCCACCACGATGGCCTCTTTAGACCAACCCTGGCCGGTGATGCCTTGCACCAGGCCGTTGCTCGCGCCCGAAAACGACAGCAACTGCGCAAAGGTGGTGGCGCCCAGGATGATGAACAAAATCATGCCGGAAATACCGGCGGTGCCCATCAGCGCCTGGCGCAGGGCCGGCCAACTCAGACGTCGGTACAGGGCCGCCAGCACCAGAGTGGCGAAAGCGCCGAGGGCGGCACACTCCGTGGGCGTGGCCCAGCCTGCAGCCAGCGCTCCCACCACCACCGCAAAAATCGACAGCGTGGGCAATACATAGGCCAGCAGCAAATGCCAACGCTCCCAGCCGTGATAAGTCGGAGCATTGCTGTCTTCAGGCGCCAGCGCCGGATTGAGCCGCACCCGCAGCACGATCCAGGCAATGAAAGCCAGCGAGAGGATCAGCCCAGGCACGATGCCGCCGAGCAAGAGCTTTGAAATGGAAATGCCCGACAGCGAGCCCAGCAGGACGGTGAGCGCCGACGGCGGGATGAGCATATCGACCGCACCGATGGCCATGATCGGGCCGGTGGCCAGCGTCGCATGGTAGCCGCGCGCCAGCATCACCGGCACCATCAGCGAGCCCAGCATCGCTGTGGTGGCAATGGTCGAGCCCGAGATGGCCGAAAACACCGTACCCGCCACCACCGCCACCACCGCCAGGCGGCCCGGTACGCGGGTGATCAGCCGGTCTATGCCCTCAATCACCTTGTGCGCCAGGCCGGTGTGAAACAGCACCTCGCCCATCAGCACAAACAGGGGGATAGGCGTCAGGGCGAAAGCGGCCACCGAGCTGACGCTGCTGCGCGCCAGTTGCACCAGGCCGACCTCGCCGCCCATGTAAAGCCAGGCGCCGACGAGGTTGACCGCCAGAAAGGTCAACGCCACCGGCATGCCAATCAGCAGCAGCACGGTCGACCCCCCCAGGAGCAACCAGGCGGCAACAGTCCAGCTTAGCATCGTCTATCGAGCCTCAGGCAGCGCTGACCGCGTCGCTGCGCGGCCCGCGTTCAGCGCGCCAGAGCCTGTGCATGCGCCAGAGCATCTCCACCGAGAGCAGGGCAAAAGCCGCAGGCAGCGGCGCCAGGATCCACCACTCGGGCGTGACCAGGGTCTTGATGCTCAGCGCCCCCGAGGCATGGCTGGCCAGCGTCGCCTGGGCCGACACCACCATCAGGATCAGGCAGGTGGCCAGGCCGATCAGATCGCCCAGCCACTCCAGCAGCCAGGCCCAGCGCGGCGGCAGCGGCTGCAGCAAGATATCGACCCGGATGTGCTGGCCCTGGCGCAGCAACCAGGGCGCAACGCACAGGGTCACCAGCAGCAGCATGGCCTCACAGACTTCATTGCTCCAGGCCAGGGCGCGCGCCAAGTCGGTCGGCGCCAGGTTGCGCAAGGCCACATCGGCCACGATGATGAGCATCATGGCCAGCAGCAGCAGGCAGCCGAGCATCGCCAGGCCCGCCAGCAAGCGGGCCCACAGCGCATCAAGGGACTGGAGCACCGACGCTTACTTGGAGAACAGGGGCTTGAAGCGGGCCGCGATCTCGGGGCTTTGCTTGGCCGCACCGGCCCAGCCCACCTCGTAGGCCTTGTCACGGAAAGCCTTGCTGGTGGCAGCATCAAAAGCGATGGTCTGTATGCCAGCCTTGGCCTGGCGCGCCGTCTCGTCGGCCGCGAACTTGACCCAGAAGGTGTTCTCCGCCTCGAGCGCCAGCACCTGTTTGTTCAGGAAGGCGCGCTGAGCGTCACTCAAGCGCTTGTAGGCCGGCAGGTTCATGATCAGCGAGACCTCGGCGTCGTAAAAGCCCGGGTCGACGCGGAACTTGGTTTTCTCGTGCCAGTTCAGGTCAAAAATGCCGCCGATCGGCCAGCCGTAACCGTCGACCACGCCGCGCTCGAGTGCGGTGTAGACCTCGCCGGGCGGCGTGGTGATGACGTTGGCGCCCAGGGCCTGGAAGAAGTCGCGGTAGACCGGGGTGATACGGATCTTCTGGCCGTTCAGATCAGGCTTGTCGATCTTCTTGTTGGTATAGATGTGAAAGGGCTGGCTCTCGACCATGCGGCCGAGGTACTGCATATTGCCCTTCTCGTTCCATACCCGGTTGATGGCGTCGAAAGCGCCGTTCTTGCGCTGCTCGGCAACCGTGATCTGGGTCAGCTTGAGAAAGTCGGCCTCGGGCATGACGTTGGTATAGAAAGCGCCGGTGTTGAGCGCGATGTCCACCACCCCGGTCTTGACCGCATTGCCCACCTCAAAGGAAGGCATGGCCTTGGGGCCACCAATGAAATTGATCTGCAGCACGCCCTTGCCTTCGGCATTGAACTTGGCGATCCAGGGCTGCAGTCGCTGCACATAGATCCCGTTCTCAGCGAAGCTGCTGACCAGCCTGAGCGTGGTCTCCTGCGCCCAAACTGAAGAGGCCAAACCCAACATCAGGGCGGCACCGATTTGCATCCAAGGTTTTCTTTTCATGGTCATCTCCTGTACTTGATGAAAACTTCAACGAAGCTGATCAGTTCTGCTGCATGGCCTGCTTCAGAGCCTGGCCACTGTCGTCAGCCAATGCCGCCGCCACCCAGGCCCGCAAACGGCTGGCCGCGTCGGCGCGCCCGGCCAGCGGACTGAGCTGATTCATGATCATCTCAAAATGCCGCCAGCCGCGGGCATGGGTATCCCCGTAGCCCTTGACCAGTTGCTGCGCCCGCGCCACTTCCAGCGCCAGCTCAGCCTGGCCGGGCAGCAGGCCCGCCACATCGGCCAACCAAGCCTCGATGCGCTGCTGCTCGACCTGGTAGCGCAGCGAGCGCGGCCGCCAGCGGCGCAGGCTGGCCACGCCATAGAGCAACAAAAACCCACGCAGCGAGCTGGTTCGCACCACCCGGCCGCGGTCGGTCAAAGGGACCAGCAAGCGGCGCGCCCAGGCGCTGCCCAGCAGCCAGCGGCCCCAGGCGGCGGGCAGGGTGTCGGCCACCTCCTCCAGACGCGGGTGCAAAAACTCGTTGATGTGCAGCTGCTGCGCCTGCTCCAGCCGCACCTCCTGGCCGACCCGTTCAAAGCGGCTTCGCCGGGTCTTGAGGTCGGCCACCCGGACCGTGTCCTCGTAGGCCATCCACAGCGCCAGGTGGCGCGCGGTCTCGGCCAGCACCGCATCGCCTTGAGGCGTGGCCGGCGCGCGCGTGTGCAGTTGCTCCAGGCGCTGCAGATAGAGCCGGGCATAGGCCTCGTCCTGGTAATCGGTCAGGCGCATCAGGCCGTGCAAGATCGTCGCCTGCGCCGCAGCCGGCAGCTGCCGGGCGCGCTGGGCCAGCTCGCTCAGACGCGGCCCAACCGCTGGCAGTTCGGCCAGGGCCGGCCGCACAGCGGGGGGCAATGCGCCGGCCTGCGCAGCCTGCCATCCAGCAGCAAAAGCTTTAAGGCTGGCGGCCACGCCCAAGCCGCTGCGTTCGATGGTGGCTTCATACTGCGCCCGCGAAAACGGCAGCCGGCCACTGGCCGCCACCGCACCATACAAGGCCGCGCCGATCGGGCTGCCGCTGGCCTCGGCCAGCTCGGCAAAGTCGGCGCCGATGAACTGGCGAGCCGCCTGCTGCGCGCCTGCCAGCAGCTGGGCTGCGTCGACCCGGCCGTCGGCCAGGGCGGTGCGCTCGGTCATGGAATAGACGCGGTGGGTCGAGGCGATCAGGGTGGTGCGCTCGGGGTGAACCAGCTGGCGTTGCAAGGCGCGACCGGCCTCCATCAGCTCGGAGGCCACCACCATGTCCACCGCGCCCGGAAAGGGGCTGAGCGCCATCACCGGTTGACGGCCCTCGGGCAATTGGGCCAGCGGGAACATCTCCAGGTAATAGATGGTCGCGCCGGTGCGCTG
>CANHGF010000039.1:0-12227 GCA_947460065.1 Comamonadaceae bacterium | reverse complement strand
CGTCTAATGGAAAAGCCCGATTTTCTCATAAACACCCATGCGCCGAGGTGCGGCGCCTGGCGCGGCGACAGCGCGCCGCCAAAGAACGGCCAGGCGCCCTACCGAAGAACAAGCAAGCGCACCAAACAAAGCGTCGCGTCAAACAAAGCAAGACAGCCTCAGAGCGCCCACAAAAAAGCCCGGGGGTGGCCCGGGCTTTGCACTTGCATCGCCCGCCTGTAGGCGAGCGAGAAGTTCCATCTCAGTGGAACTGCTCTTCTTCAGTTGAGCCAGTCAGGGCTTTCACTGAAGACGAGCCGCCTTGAATGACGGTGGTCACATCGTCAAAGTAACCGGCGCCAACTTCCTGCTGGTGCGACACGAAGGTGTAACCCTTGTCGCGGGCGGCGAACTCGGGCTCTTGCACCATGTTGACGTAGTGCTTCATGCCTTCGCCACGGGCATAAGCGTGGGCGAATTGGAAGGTGTTGAACCAGTTGATGTGGATACCGGCCAGGGTGATGAACTGGTACTTGTAGCCCAGCGCCGACAGCTCTTCCTGGAACCTGGCGATGGTGGCGTCGTCCAGGTTTTTCTTCCAGTTGAAGGACGGCGAGCAGTTGTAGGACAGCAGCTTGCCCGGGCAGGCGGCATGCACAGCCTGCGCAAACTCGCGGGCAAAGCCCAGGTCGGGCGTGCCGGTCTCGCACCACACCAGGTCGGCATAGGGTGCGTAGGCCACGCCGCGGCTGATGGCCTGCTCCAGGCCATTTTTGACGCGGTAAAAGCCCTCTTGCGTGCGGTCGCCGGTCAGGAAGGGCTTGTCATTGGCGTCATGGTCGCTGGTCAACAAGTTGGCGGCCTCGGCGTCGGTGCGGGCCAGCACCACAGTGGGCACGCCCATCACGTCGGCGGCAAAACGCGCCGACAGCAGCTTCTCAATGGCTTCTTGCGTGGGAACCAGCACCTTGCCACCCATGTGGCCGCATTTTTTGACGGCGGCCAGCTGGTCTTCGAAGTGCACACCCGCAGCGCCGGCGGTAATCATGTTCTTGGTCAGCTCAAACGCATTGAGCACGCCACCAAAGCCGGCCTCGCCGTCAGCCACGATGGGCAGGAAGTAGTCGATGAACTCCTTGCTACCGGGGTCGATGCCACGGCCCCACTGGATCTCGTCAGCGCGCTTGAAGGTGTTGTTGATACGGCGAACCATGGTCGGCACCGAGTCGTAGGCATAGAGCGACTGGTCGGGGTACATGGTTTCCGAGGTGTTGCCGTCGGCCGCCACCTGCCAGCCCGACAAATACACCGCCTCCAGACCGGCCTTGGCCTGCTGCATGGCCTGGCCAGCGCTGATGGCGCCAAAGGCGTTCACATAGCCCTTCTTGGCCCCCCCGTTGATTTTTTCCCAGAGTTTTTCCGCGCCACGCTTGGCCAGCGTGTGCTCAATCGGCATGCTGCCGCGCAGGCGCACCACGTCGGCGGCGCTGTAGCCGCGTTTGACACCCTTCCAGCGCGGGCTGCTGGCCCATTCTTTTTCCAGGGCGGCAATTTGTTGCTCACGGCTGAGTTGTTCAGTCAGGGTTTGGGGCATGGGAAGACTCCAGAGAAGTTGAAGAAAAAACCAGATACCGGACGGCCTGAGGGAACACGCATAGCTTGTGCCCAGGGCCTTGGTTCGTGGGTCTACTTTAAGTCTTCTACAAGACCCCCAACAACTCTTGTGTCTTATATAAGACATAAATTTTCTCTTTTGAAATCAACAATCTAATTTGAGAATTTCGGATTGAGAAATGCAATATCTCATATTGAGAAAAAACGCTGCGCCGCAGCAATTGTGAATTTCACATAGAGAAAAGAAAATATCGCCATGCGATAAATAGCCGCGGCCCTGCGAGCACCAGCTTCAGGCGCGGCGCCCCACATGGGTGAGCCAGTCACCGCATTCGATCTGCGGCCAGAGCTGCGCGCGGCTGCGGTCCATCTCATAGACCAGGGCGCCATGGCTTTGAGCGCCAGCCATCACCAAAGCCCGGGTGCGCCGGTATAGACCGGTGCGCTGTGGCCAGACCTCTTCGAGCGCATCGAGCGCCGGCTCAATCTCAGGCGCAATCGCGTGCAGCTCACCGCTGACCCAATCAAGTCCGCCCAGCACCAGGCCCGGATAGTCGCCCAGGTCATAGAGCCTTCCACGAACCCGTGCTGGCTCCAGCAAACGTGAGTGAGGACCGAAGCGACGGATGTCATTGCTCCCGCCAATGCGCAAAGTGCCATAGACGAACAGCAGTGAGAGCGTCGGTGGTTTTGTGGCGTGCTCAAGTCGGTCCACAGCAGGATGATCTTGGGGCATGATCGCAGGCGGTCCGGCACAACACGCCGGAGGCTGAAACTGTATGCGAACGATTGTGGCTCAGGGCTGCCTGGCCCTGAGCATGGCCCTGGTGGGCAGCTATGTGGCCCTGTCCAAACCGCTGCTGGCGGTCTGGCCGGTTTTCTTGCTGGCCTGGCTGCGCTTTGGCATAGGGGCTCTGGCCATGCTGCACTGGCTGCGCCGGCCGGCCGAGGAGCCGCCATGGACGCCAGCCACCCACAGGCTTTTATTCCTGTCGGCTTTGCTGGGCAACTTCCTGTTTTCCATCTGCATGCTCTACGGCGTCGCGCTGAGCTCGGCCACGGCAGCCGGAGTGATCATGTCGGCCATACCAGCGGCCGTGGCCCTATTGGGATGGCTCTGGCTGAAGGAGCGCATCTCGCTGCGCCAGGCTCTGGCAACCGCGCTGGCAGTGAGCGGCATTGCGGTGCTCTCAGCCGGCGGAGCGAACCAGGGCGTGGCGTCTGCCGCCCAGGCAGGGCGGGGCACCTTGGGGCACCTGCTGCTGGTGGCCGCGGTGCTGTGTGAAGCAGCCTATGCGGTGATAGGCAAGCGGCTGACGAGCGTGCTGTCGGCGCGTCGCATCACTGCCTTGATCAATCTATGGGGCCTGGTGCTGATGACGCCGCTGGGCCTGTGGAGCGCCCTGCATTTCGATGGGTCCGCCGTGCCCCTGTGGGCCTGGACCCTGCTGCTGTTTTACGGCCTGGCGGCCAGCGTCTGGAGCGTCTGGCTGTGGATGAGCGGCCTGCGCCGCGTCAGCGCCAGCCAGGCTGGCGTCTTTACCGTGATGCTGCCCATCAGCGCCTGTCTGGTGGGCATGGTGGTGCTCGGCGAGAGCCTTGAGCCCGTGCAGTGGCTGGCCCTGGCCATGGGCCTGGCCGCCGTCATCCTGGCCACCTGGCCGCAGCGCGCCAACCAGAGCTAAAGCGCCGAATCAATCCTGACGCCCGCCGATCACACCGGGCTTATGCACCAGGGTGCCTGGTCGTGCGCCAGCGCCATCCACAAGGCCCACACCGAGGTGGTCAACAAGAGCGCTCCGGCCAGGCGCAGGGCACTGCGGTTGGCGCCCTCCTTTCCCAGCCGCCGCCATAAGCAGGGGCCAGCCCACAGGCTCAGGCTGCTGCCCAAGGCAAACAAGGCCATGACCAAACCGCCCTGCCACAGCCCCGGGCTGAGCGCAGCCACCAACAAAGCCGAATACAGCAAGCCGCAGGGAAGAAAGGCCCAGGCCAAGCCGAGCAGCATCGGGGCTGCCGCGCCACCCTTACCACCCCGCTGGCCGATCAGACCCATGCCCTGCACCCGCAGCCAGAGCCAGCGACCGGCTGTCTCCAGCCAGGGCGGCTGGCGCGCCTGTAGCAATAAAAACCCACCGATCACCGCCGCGCCCACATGCACAAAGGTCCAGAGCGGCCGCAAGGCGGCCGACTGCACGCTCAGCCAGCCCACCGTTTGCATGGACGCGGCAGCCACCACCCCCAGGGTCATATAGGACAGCAGTCGCCCCAGCAGGAAGAGGGCCGGCGCGGCCTGGCCTGAACTGATGCGCACGGGCGGCGCACCTGCGGCCCGAAAGCGCAGCGGCTGCGCACCGGCCGGGAACTTCGCCGCCGGCGCGCCCAGCCCGGCGCAAACCGCGCCGCACATGGCCAGGCAATGCGGGCCACCGGCCAGGCCCATGAACAAGGCGGTCAGCACGACAGACGCATCCATCAGATGATCTTGGAAAACCGCGCCCGATTACGGTCGGACTGCAGATAGCGGTCAAACACCATGGCTACCGCGCGCACGAAAAACCAGCCCTGTGCGGTCACCGTGATCCCGGAGACACCCACCTGCACCAGGCCTTGGGCCTGCAAGGGCGACAGGGCCTGCAGCTCGGACGCGAAGTAGCTGCTGAAGTCGATCAAAAAAGCCAGTTCGATAGACTCAAACTGCAGCTCACCCTGGCACATCAGGGCCATGATCACACTGCGCCGAATCAGATCGTCGCGCGACAGGGCCAGCCCCCGCACCACCGGCAAGCGCCCTTGATCAAGCAGGTCGTAGTACTCCTCCAAGGTCTTGGCGTTCTGGCTGTAGGTAGCGCCCATGCGACCGATCGAGGAAACGCCCAGGGCGATCAGATCGGCATCGGGCTGGGTGCTGTATCCCTGAAAGTTTCGGTGCAGGCGCCCCTGCCGCCGGGCCATCGCCAGCGCATCGCCCGGCAAGGCAAAGTGGTCCATGCCGACATACTCGTAACCGGCTTTTTCGAAAGCATCGAGCGAGCGCGCCAGCATCGTGATCTTGGCCGGAGCCGCTGGCAGTTGCGCCGCCTGTATGCGCCGCTGCGGCTTGAAGCGTTCGGGCAGATGGGCATAGGCATACAGCGCCACCCGATCGGGCCGCAATGCAGTGACCTGGGCCAAGGTGCGGTCAAACGACTCCGGGCTCTGCAGCGGCAAGCCGTAGATCAAATCGATATTGACCGACTCAAAGCCCAGTTGCCGCGCCTGCGCCACCAATTCGAACACCTGCTCGGCCGGCTGGAGGCGGTGAACCGCACGCTGCACCGCCGGGTCAAAGTCTTGCACGCCGAAGCTCAAGCGGTTAAAGCCCAGCTCGGCCAGCACGCCCAGGCGCGCGGCAGTCACGGTGCGCGGATCGACCTCGATCGAATACTCCCCCCCGGGCACCAAGTGGAAGCTGCGGCCAATCATGGCCATGAGATTGCGCAGCTCTTCATCGGTCAAAAAGGTGGGTGTGCCGCCGCCCAAGTGCAACTGACTGAGGGTCTGCCCGCTGCCCATCTGCGCCAGGTGAAGATCGAGCTCCCGGTTGAGGTAACGCAGGTAAGGTTGAGCCCGTTCATGATGGCGGGTCACGATCTTGTTGCAAGCGCAGTAGTAGCACAGCGACTCGCAAAACGGAATATGCACATACAGCGACAGCGCGCTGGCGCGGGCCGGGCCGCTGCGCCGCTGCTGCAAGGCCTGCACATAGTCAGTTTCACCAAAGGCCTCGACGAAACGGTCGGCCGTCGGATAGGAGGTGTAGCGCGGACCCTGGAGGTCCATTTGGCGCAGCAGGTCGGTTGAGACAAAGCTCATGGGTGAGGCATTTCAGGCGGTGAATGAACACTGTGCCGCGGGCGCCTGCGGCGCACCTTGACCTGGGTCAAGCGCTGCTGTAAGAAAGTGTGATTTTTTTACGGCTGTGCTGTATCAGTGCACACCCGCCCCGAGATAATTGCGTCAAAAGGTTCAGACGCCGGCGGGATCAGGAGAGTTACATGCTGAAGGAAACCATCAAAGTCGCTTGTTCCAATTGCAATCTGCGCGAGCTGTGCATGCCAATCGGACTCAAGGAGATGGAGCTGCAGCGGGTCGATGACCTCGTGAGTCAGCGCCGCAGCATCAAACGCGGAGCCACCCTGTTTCACAACGGTGAGCCCTTCACCTCGCTGTATGCGGTGCGCACCGGATTTTTCAAGACCAGCCTGACCACCGAAGATGGGCGCGACCAGGTCACAGGCTTTCAGATGGCCGGCGAGATCATTGGCCTGGACGGCATCGTCAACGAACACCACACCTGCGATGCGATCGCCCTTGAAGACGCCGAAGTGTGCGTCATGCCTTTTGACCGCATCGAGGAAATTTCCAGAGAGGTCGGCGCGCTGCAAAAACATGTGCACCGCATCATGAGCCGCGAAATTGTGCGTGAGCACGGTGTCATGCTGCTGCTGGGCACCATGCGCGCCGAAGAACGGCTGGCGGCCTTTCTGCTTAATTTGGTGCAACGACTTCAGGCCCGCGGCTTCTCACGCACGGAACTGATCCTGCGCATGACGCGCGAAGAAATCGGCAGCTACCTGGGCATGAAACTCGAAACCGTCAGCCGTACCTTCTCGCGCTTTGCCGACGAAGGCATCATCGCGGTCAAGCAGCGCCACATCCACATCCAGGATGCAGAGGCACTCAAGCGGCTGGTCAATCCCCAGGTCTGCCACTGAGGGGCAATTCGCCTTCGGGCGGGCCGCTGGCCGCCAGCCACAGCACCAGCCAACAGCAGGCGATGTGGATCAGCCAAAAGGCAAAAAACGCCACCGTATAGATGGCCCGGTTGGACGGCGTTCCCACATGGCCGGGCCAATGCAGTTCGGCCGGGTCGACGATGGCAAACACCAAAAACTCCAACAGGCAAGCCGCCAGAAAAGTGGGCCAAAGCAGCTGCCCCCAATAGCGAATAGCGCGCTCGAGCCGCTGCGTCGGGTCGCCCCTATCGGCCTCAGGGGCGTGCATGCTGGGCTCCACCGGTGGCGCTGTGGTTACGCCCCATCAGCGCCGGCTGCGATGGGGCGCTGGCCTGGCCAATTTCCCGGGCCAGGGCCTGCGCCTTGTCCTGCACCCGCAGGTCCTGCACCAGCACCGCCTCGGGCCCCCGAAGAATGTAAATCGCCGTCACCACGCAGGCCAGCACCGAAGCCAGGGGCAGACCCAGCACCAGCCATAGATAAGGCTCCTGCCACCAGGGGCGGGGGGCATTCAGATCGGTCTTCATTTCGGTCTCCTCCTTGTACGGGCAGTGGCATCGCTTTAGCGCGGCACCAGAAACACAGCCTTCTCCAGCAGTTCGTGACCATCGTCCTGGACGATGCGAAAACGGATTGGGTGCGAGCCCGCCGCAGCGGCAGCCGGCGGCATCTGCACACGCACCGGCACCCACAGCGAGCCTGCCGCCGCCACCTCCACCTTGTCGCTGGAGGCAATCTGCAAACCCTCAATGCCTTCGACCTGCAGCGTATAGCTTTGGCGATGCTCGCTCGCGTTCATCACTTGCAGCCGATAGACGTTCTCGATGCGGCCTGCATCGACCCTGCGCGCGATGGATCCACGGTCGCGCACCACATCGACCTTGAATGGGGTGCGCAGCAACAGCGAGCCCAAGACCGCCGAGGTCACCGCCAACAAAACAGTCGAGTAGATCAGCACGCGCGGCCTGACCACCCGACGCCACATCTGGGCCACCGACAGGCCCTGCGCCAAGCCATTGGGTGTGCTGTAGCGGATCAGCCCGCGCGGGTAGTGCATCTTGTCCATGACGGTGTTGCACACATCGATGCAGGCCGAGCAGCTGATGCATTCATACTGCAGGCCCTTGCGAATATCGATGCCGGTCGGGCAGACCTGAACGCACAGCCCGCAGTCAATGCAATCGCCCAGCCCCCGAGCCCGGTAGGCTGCGGCGCTTTCGCTGCGCGCCCTGGCACCGCGGCCCTCTCCGCGCCCCTGGTCATAGGAAACGATCAAGGTATCGCGGTCAAACATGGCGCTCTGAAAACGGGCATATGGACACATGTATTTGCACACCTGCTCACGCATCCAGCCCGCATTGCCATACGTGGCAAAGCCATAGAACAGCACCCAGAAGGTCTCCCACGGACCCAGTTGCAGACGGGCCACCTCCTGCGCCAGTTCCTGTATGGGCGTGAAATAGCCGACAAAGGTAAAACCGGTCCACATGCCCACCGCTACCCAGAGTCCATGCTTGCAGGCCTTGCGCGCAAATTTTCCAGCGCTCATCGGCCCCTGATCGAGCTTGATGCGCTGCGGGCGATCGCCCTCGACCTGGCGCTCAATCCACAGGAAGATTTCGGTATAGACGGTTTGCGGGCAAGCGTAGCCGCACCATAAGCGACCGGCCACCGCGGTGAAAAGGAACAGCGACAGCGCGCTGATGATGAGCAGGCCGGTCAGGTAGATCAGATCCTGCGGATAGAGCACCAGATCGAAGATGTAAAAGCGCCGGGCGCTCAGGTCAAACAGCACCGCCTGGCGCCCATGCTCGCTCAGCCAAGGCAGGCCGTAGAAGACCAGCTGCGTGGCCCATACCAGGGCCCAGCGCCAGTGACTGAACCAGCCGCTGACACTGCGCGGGTAAATCTTGCCCTCGGTCTGATACAGCGAGGTCAGGTCGCTGGAGTCGTCCTGCGCGAGCGCAATCGGGATGACCTTGGAAGGCTGGGCGTCTTGCTTCACCGGTCAGGCGCTCCTCAGCGGGTCGGCGCTGGCTGCACCGTCAGGTCTGAGCCGCCGGCGGACAGGCTCAGCACATAGGCGGCCAGCACGTGGATTTGCTCCGGCGAGAGCCATGCCGCCTGGGCCGGCATGACATTGGTTTTGCCGTTCTTGATGATGTTGACAATCGCCTCCTCGCCCCAGCCATGGAGCCAGTCGTTGTCGGTGAGGTTGGATGCGCCGAGGGCCTTGTTGCCCTTGCCGTCGTTGCCATGGCAGGCTGCGCAGGCAGCAAAGTACTTCTTGCCGCCGAAGGCCTTGATCTCGTTGTGCGGACTGCCAGACAGCGACATCACATAGTGGGCCAGATCTGAGATAGCAGCCTCGCTGCCTATGGCAGCGCCCATGGCTGGCATCACGCCCTGACGACCCTGGGTGATGGTCTGCACGATGTGCTCACCGCTCAAGGGGCCCAGCCAGCCGGCGGCGCCCTGCGTCAAATTGGGATAGCCCTTGCCGCCGCGTGCGTCCGAGCCGTGGCACTGCGAGCAATAGTTCATGAAGTGACGCTGGCCGATGGCCAGGGCCTGCGCATCCTTGGCCAGATCAGCCACCGGCTTGGCGGTGAACTGGGCATACATGGGAGCCAGGGCCTCGCGCATCTGACGGGCATCGGCCTGATGCTGGCCCTGCTGGCTCCACTTGTGCATGCCCTCGTAAGCACCAAGGCCGGGGTAGAGGGCCAGGTAGATCAGCCCAAAGATCACGGTGATGATGAACAGCCACATCCACCAGCGCGGCAGCGGGTTGTTGTATTCGCGCAGGTCCTCGTCCCAGACATGGCCAGTGGTGTTGTCGGCCCGCGCCTTGGCGCTCACCCTGGCCTTGCCTGCCAACCAGAGCAGCACCGCGCAAGCCAGCACCGAGGCCACCGATAACAGCGCCACATACCAAGACCAGCCTTCATTGAAGAAATCAGCCATGGTGCTCAAGCCTCCTCTCGAAACGGCAGGCTGGCCGCTTCCTCAAAATCTGCACGACGCGCCGGCCGATAGGCCCACGCCAGGATGGCGACGAACAGCACAAACGCTGCCACCGTCACGATGCTACGCAAAACATTGATGTCCATGACTGTTCCTTCCTACCGGAGCGCCAGACCCAGGCCCTGCAGATAGGCGACCAGGGCGTCGAGTTCACTCTTGCCTTTGAGCTCGGCCGGCGCAGTTGCAATTTGCGCATCGGTGTAGGGCACGCCCACCCGCCGCAGCGCGCCCATGTGGGCCTGCACCGGCCAGGCCTCAATGCTGCTGCGCTCCAGCCAGGGATAGCCCGGCATGATGGACTCGGGCACCAGATCACGCGGCCTGATCAGGTGCAGGCGCTGCCACTCATCGCTGTACTTGCCGCCCACGCGGTGCAGATCGGGGCCGGTGCGCTTGCTGCCCCACTGAAACGGGTGGTCGTAGACATATTCACCCGCCACCGAGTAGTGGCCGTAGCGCAGGGTCTCAGCCACCAAAGGGCGCACCATTTGCGAATGGCAGTTGTAGCAACCTTCGCGCAGGTAAATGTCGCGGCCAACCAGGCGCAAGGGCGAGTCCGGAACCAGTCCTGCCACCGGCGTGGTGGTCGACTTCTGAAAGAACAGAGGAACAATTTCAACCAAGCCGCCCACCGCCACTACCAGCAGGATGAGGACGATCATGAGCCAGTTGCTGGTTTCTACTTTTTCGTGAGAGAAAGACATGATGAGCCTTCAGACGTGGGCCAATACAGCGGGAATACGCGCATCCTGGGCCCGTCCGGCCCGCATCGTCATGGCCACATTCCAGGCCATCACCGCCATGCCGCTCAGGTACATGAGGCCGCCAACAAAGCGGATGATGTAAAACGGCATGGAGGCTTTAACGCTTTCCACGAAGGTGTAGGTGAGCGAGCCGTCGGTGTTGATCGAGCGCCACATCAGGCCCTGCATCACACCGGCGATCCACATCGAGGCGATGTAGAGCACGATGCCTATGGTCGAAATCCAAAAGTGCAGCTCGATCGCACGCAGGCTGTGCATCCGGCTCTGGCCGTACAGGCGCGGCACCAAGTAGTACAAGGCACCCATGGAAATGAAGCCCACCCAGCCCAGGGTGCCGCCGTGCACATGGCCTATGCCCCAGTCGGTGTAGTGCGACAAGGCGTTGACCGTCTTGATCGACATCATCGGCCCCTCGAAGGTGGCGATGCCGTAAAAAGACAGCGCCACAATCATGAAGCGGATGATGGGATCGTCACGCAGCTTGTGCCAAGCGCCCGAGAGCGTCATCACGCCGTTGATCATGCCGCCCCAACTCGGCGCCAGCAAAATAAGCGAGAACACCATGCCCAGCGACTGGGTCCAGTCGGGCAAGGCGGTGTAGTGCAGGTGATGCGGGCCGGCCCACATATAGGTAAAGATCAGCGCCCAAAAGTGCACGATGGACAGCCGGTAAGAGTAGACCGGCCGCTCGGCCTGCTTGGGAATGAAGTAGTAGACGATGCCCAAAAAGCCAGCGGTCAGGAAAAAGCCCACCGCGTTATGGCCGTACCACCACTGCACCATGGCGTCCTGCACGCCGGCATAGACCGAGTACGACTTCCAAAGCGTGGCCGGCATGGACATCGCATTGGTGATGTGCAAAAGCGCCACCGCAATGATGAAAGCCCCATAAAACCAGTTGGCCACATAAATATGGCGCACCTTGCGAATACCGATCGTGCCAAAGAAAACCACCGCATAGGCTACCCAGGCCACGGCAATCGCGATACTGATCGGCCACTCCAGTTCGGCATATTCCTTACCGCGGGTGATGCCCAGCGGCAAGGTGATGGCCGCCGCCAGGATCACCGCCTGCCAGAGCCAAAAATGCAGCGCGGCCAGCTTGTCGGAGATGATGCGCACCTGGCAGGTGCGCTGCACCACCCAATAGCTGGTGGCAAACAACGCGCAGCCCCCGAAGGCAAAGACAGCAGCGTTGGTGTGCAGCGGGCGCAAGCGCCCAAAGGACAACCAGGGCAGGTCAAAGTTCAAGGCCGGCCAGGCCATCTGCGCGGCGATGAACACGCCCACCAACATGCTCACCACGCCCCAGATCACCGCTGCAATCGCGAACTGACGCACGATGGTGTCGTTGTACGTGGATGAGCCAGACGGATCAGGTATCGTTGAATTCATAGGCATGAGATCACTCTGAAAGTACGGAGTCGATACACCGCACTGTGCCCGTGACAAGCCTCTATGGCCTTGACCTGGATCAAGCGCAACTGCGATCGCCAGCTTCAATCCGTCAGCCGTACGTCAGCCTCGCCTCAAGTCTGATCGTCGAGGATGCGCTCGCCCTCTTTGTCCACATCCTCGAACTGCCCCGACCACACTGCCCAGGCGAGCAGGCCCACGATGAGCAAAGCCAGCACCACCGAAAAAGGCACCAGCAAAAAAAGAATGTCCATGGCCTGACTTTCTCGTGGGAGCCATCAGGCCCTGCTCGGCGCAGGCATGGCCGGCGGCCGCGACAGCCGCGCCGCATTGAGCACCACCAACAGCGAGCTCAGCGCCATGCCCAGGCCGGCAGCCCAGGCTGGCAGCCAGCCCATCAGCGCCAGGGGAACGCACACCGCGTTGTAGGCTGCGGCCCAAACCAGGTTCTGCCGCACAACGCGCATGCTGCGCCGCGCCTGCTCGCGCAAAACCAGGATCAGCCCGAGCGCGGCCGTAGGCAACACCACATCGGCCTGCGCCTGTGCCAGCGGCACCGAGGTCCCCACCACCATAGACACATCTGCCTGAGCCAGCACCGGCGCGTCGTTGAGTCCATCTCCAACCATCAACACCCGCCGGCCGTGCT